>RFNS01000056.1 GCA_009927055.1 Alphaproteobacteria bacterium
GGTGCTGTCGAAGAAGTTGCGACACGCCAACCATCCGATGCTGTCGTGGATGGCCAACAACGTCGCTATCGAGATGAATCACGCGGGCGACATCAAACTGAGCAAGAGCAAAAGCACGGAACGCATCGACGGCATGGTGGCCCTGGTTGAAGCCATCGGCCTGTGGCAGACAGCAACCGCACCGAAGCCCGCGCAATCCTGGGACATCGTCACGATATGATCGCCAACACCGAGACGCCGGAAGAGAAGGGCTACCGCATCATCGACCTGCGCGGCAGCGGTGGCTACAGCGACGGCTGGAACGATTCGCCGTCCCGCGGCTCGGCCGGCATGCGGATCACGCCCGAAACGGCGTTGCAATGCTCTACGGTGCTGGCCTGCGTTCGGCTGATCGCCGAGAACGTCGCCACGGTGCCGCTGCACCTGTACCGCCGGCTGCCCGAGGGCGGCAAGGAGCGAGCCCGAGATCTGCCGCTGTACCGCATGCTGCAGCAGCAGCCCAACGGCTGGCAAACCAGTTTTGAGTTTCGGGAAATGCTTACGGCTCACTGCCTGCTCTATGGAAACGCTTACGCGGAGATCCGCAGCGGCATGCAGGGCGCGGTGTCGGCCCTTTGCCCGTTGCACCCGTCGCGGATGAGGGTGGAGCAGCTCGAGGACGGGACTCTGCGGTACTGCTACCGCGAGCAGAACGGCACGGAGACGTACTACCGCCAGGATCAGATGTTCCACCTGCGGTGGCTGTCGAACGACTCCGTGACCGGCATGCTGCCTATCACGCTATCGAGAGACGCGATTGCCTTGGCCCAGGCGTTGGAGACGCACGGCGGCGCCTACTTCGGCAATGCCTGCCGGCTGTCTGGGCTCATGGAGTCCGACAACCCGATCCCGATTGAGACGGCCGAGCGTCTACGCGAGCAGTTCGAGCGGATGCACCGCGGAGCTGACCGGGCGTTTCGCACTGCCGTGCTGCCCCAGGGCGTGCATTGGAAGGACGTGCAAAGCACGAACGAGGCGAGCCAGTTCCTGGAGACGCGGCAGTACCAGGTGATCGAGATCTGCCGGGCGTACCGCGTGGACCCGTCGTACGTCCAAGACAAGACCAAGGTTGGCTATGCGTCG
>RFNS01000196.1 GCA_009927055.1 Alphaproteobacteria bacterium
TTGATTAGAAATATTAAGATTATTACAGATATGTCTTTTCCAAGTAGAAAGAAAAATTATTCTATTGCTTTAGATAATTTGTTTGGTTCAGAAAATATTAGGATGGCTCGTGTTCATGCAAAATTTGTTTTAATGCAAAATGATAATTGGAATATTGTTGTAAACACATCAATGAATTTAAACGCAAATAAAACAATTGAAAATTTTCAGGTTATTGATGATAAAGAGTTGTTTGATTTTATGATGTGTTATACAAATGTACATTTTGATAATCAAAAACCTGGATTTGATGTAAAATTTAGTGAAGTACAAAAAAGCTACAAATTATTTTTTAATGAAACTTTAGAAACTGAATCTGAATGGTGGAAATTTTAAATTATGGTTATTACTGAAGAAAATAAAGAAATTATAATAAATTCAGGAGCATTTGGTTATAAACCAGATGTTATTGCGTCTTTATTACAAGTTGATGTAAAAATTATAGAGGATCAATTTAAAGGTAAAAGTGAATTTAAAACTTTATATGAATTTGGTCGAAATATGGCAAAGTATAAGATTGATTTAAAATTATTTGAAATGGCTAAAAATGGCGATGTTAAAGCTATGCAGCAATTTGAAATTAATAAAATGATAAACAATGGGGAGGCCTAAGTTACCAACTGAATTAAAAGTCCTAAAAGGCACTTTGGAGAAAAGTAGAGTATTAAAGGATGAGATGAAGCCTGATAAAATTACTAATATTCCCTATCCTCCAGATTGGCTCGGCGATGTTGCAAAAAAAGAATGGTATGCAATCACTAAGGAATTACACAAACTTAAAATGCTAACTAATTTAGATTTATCTATGTTAGCCGTTTATTGCAATGAAATTCAAACATACATTGAATGCCAAGAAATTATTAAAAATAAATCACGTGTACAAACTATAAAAAATCCTGATGGTTCGTTAAAAAGTCAAAATCAAAGTGCCTATCAAAGAATAGCAAATGATAGTGTTATGAAAGCTATAAAAATAGCTAGTGAGTTTGGTTTAACTCCAGCTTCAAGGACTAGAATAGGTACTGGGCAAATAATGGATAATGATGATCCTTTTGTTGAATTTTTAAAATTTAAATAATGAAACAAAGCATTTATGAGTTTATTACATTTATAATAGTGCTTGGCATTATTGATATCACTTTATCTATACCTTTTTATTATCTCTGGAATTGGCTATTTGTTAAATTTTTTTGGTTTGACTATATAGATTTCTTGGAAAGCATGGGCTTTATTGCCTTGCTTATTATGCTTAGATTTCTAATGATAGATGCGAGGGTAAATAAATGAAATTTATAGAGGATGTTGTTTCGGGGCGAT
>RFNS01000202.1 GCA_009927055.1 Alphaproteobacteria bacterium
TCCAGCGCCCGTATCGCCTGGTTGAGCGATGGGCACACGGTGGGGATTTTGGCCAGCTCATCTTTCGGCAAGTGGTATAAATCCTTGTCCATCGCATCGCCGGGGTGAATTTTGTTTTTCACACCATCCAAGCCCGCCATCAGCATGGCCGCGAAGGCCAGATAGGGGTTGGCGCAAGCATCAGGGAAGCGCACTTCTACGCGCTTGCCCTTGGGGCTGCCCACAAACGGAATGCGGCAGCTGGCCGAGCGGTTGCGGCTGGAGTAGGCCAGCAGCACCGGCGCTTCGTAACCTGGCACCAAACGCTTATAGCTGTTGGTGGTGGGGTTGGTCAGCGCATTGAGGGCACGTGCATGCTTGATGATTCCGCCAATGTAATACAGCGCAAAATCAGACAGGCCGGCATATTTATCACCCGCGAACAGCGGCTTGCCATCTTTCCACACACTTTGGTGACAGTGCATGCCGCTGCCATTATCGCCAAAAATGGGCTTGGGCATGAAGGTGGCCGTTTTGCCAAACTGATGCGCCACGTTATGCACCACATATTTATACAGCTGCATGTTATCGGCGCATTTGGTCAGCGTGCTGAATTTAATGCCCAGCTCATGCTGCGCGGCCGCCACTTCGTGGTGATGTTTTTCAACTTCCACGCCCATGTTTTTCAGGGTGCTGATCATCTCCGATCGCATATCCTGCTCGCTGTCCACCGGCGGCACGGGGAAATAGCCGCCCTTGGTGCGGGGGCGGTGGCCCATGTTGCCTTCGGGGAATTCTTTGCCGTTCACATAAGGCGTTTCGCGGCTGACACATTCAAAGAAGGTGTTATAGGGGTTGGTGCTGAAGCGCACGTCATCGAAAATAAAAAATTCGGCTTCAGGGCCAAAGTACGCCACATCACCCGCGCCCGATTTTTTTACAAATGCTTCGGCGCGTTTGGCCGTGCTGCGGGGGCAGCGGTCATAGGCGTCGCCTGTCACGTCATACACATCGCAGAACACAGCCAAGGTGGGCTGAGCAAAGAACGGATCCATAAACGAGGTATTGGCATCGGGCATCAAGATCATGTCCGACTCGTTAATCGCCTTCCATCCCGCAATCGACGAGGCATCAAACATAATGCCCGTATTCCATTCCTCGTTGGTGGACAGGGTATCGATATGCTGGGTCAAGTGCTGCTTTTTGCCGCGCGGGTCGGTAAAGCGCAAATCGACGTATTGGATATCATTATCCTTGATGGTTTTCAGAATATTTGAAAAGTCTTGCGTTGACATGGGGTTTACCTCTGTAAACTTGGTGTGTCTGGCCCCTGTCCCACCTCGTGTGGGCGTTGGGGATGCTTCTTTCATGGCATTCGGCCGCACACTTGACAAATTTTGCGCCTGTCCGTTTATTGGCAATCCGTAATGCTGTCCCCGCGGTTTTGTGGGTGGCCCTTGGTTTTGTCAGTCTGTATCTTTTCAATGGGCCTGGCTTTAGTTTCAGTCTAAGCTGCCCAACATGTGGCGGCCGTAGCTCAGGTGGTAGAGCCCTCGGTTGTGGTCCGAGTTGTCGCGGGTTCAAGTCCCGTCGGTCGCCCCATCCTCGCACTCATCCCCCGCATCATCAGGAATGGGTTTGATGTTAAGCGCGCGCAGTGCAGGGCCGCCAAAACCTGCCCGCTGAAGTTTGGCATAATCTTTCGGTTGCCATTGTCCGCGGGCGCTGTGCGGGCCCATGCGCTTGCGCCTGAGATAGCGTTGCAGGGCGGCGGCCTCATCCTCCTCGCTCAACGTTTGCAGCTGCTGCTGAATCACCTGCCGCGACACCCCCTTGGCGTGCAGGGTGGCGGCAATTTTGGCGCGACTAGCCCCCTTGCGCTGTAACGAGGCTGTTTTTGTTTCGGCGTAGTGCACATCACTCAGCAGACCTTTTGCCTCCAACTCGGCCACCACGTCATCGACCCATTGTTTGGCCTGCGGTGCGGGGCGATTCTGGCCCTGCTGGCGCGCGTGGCGCAAAATTTTTCGGCCCAGAACAGCCCGCAATTGCGCGGCGCTGGCGGCATAGCGGGCCAGATAGGCCACCGCAGCCTGACGTATATCAGACAGTTGCAGGGTTAAAGGCGCTTGAACCATTCACCATTCATTATCCATAAAAATTAAGAAAAAAATAGATCAAATACCCAATAATGAGAGTATGGATGATTATAACAGCATGATGATGGGGCTGGAGGATGAACGGCCACCGCTGACACTCGCCGCCTTCAACCGTTTTTTTATTGAATTACCGCCGGCCGATGATCCGCACCGCCGCAAACAATCAGACCTGCAAAAAAACCGCGCGGAAGAATTTGTGGGCATCATGCAAGGCTGGTTGATCGAGGCACGCCTGGCCCACCTTGTGCGACAACTGAATGTGACGCTGTTGGGACAAATTCAAATTGTCTGCACAGCCGAGGTGATTGATATTATTCGCAAGCAAGATGTGGTGCCGATTGCCGCCATTCGCAGCGCGCGCGACACCACCGACCGCATGGGCGCCTTTGTGCACAATATGGCCTAGGGGTTGTGCCCGATGATCAAGGTCTGCGCTGAGAGCCTGCGGCGTGAACAGTGTCTCACCGAAAAAAAATACCCAATCCGCGCTTAATGCCCCCCGCCCGCCCCGTACCAGTAGATGGAGACGAACAAGAAAATCCACACCACGTCCACAAAGTGCCAGTACCATGCCGCGGCCTCCAGCCCAAAGTGCCTATCGGCCGTAAAGTGATTTTTGCGCGCACGCAGCAAACACACGAACAGAAAAATGTTGCCAATAATCACGTGCAGGCCATGAAAGCCCGTAGCCATAAAGAAGGTGGCGCCGTAAATGCCATCCTTCAGGCCAAAGTGCGCGTGGCTGTATTCATACACCTGAAACAGCGTGAACAGCAGGCCCAAACTGCACGTGGCGGTTAACGCCTTCACAATTTCTTTGTTATCGCCTTGTTGCGCGGCGTGGTGCGCCCAGGTGACCGTGGTGCCCGACAGCAGCAAGATGATGGTCATGATAAAAGGCACATCAAACGGATCAAACGTCTGAATGTTGGCAGGCGGCCAGATGTTGCCAATGGCATCCTTCGGGAACAGCGCCGTATCCCAGTACGCCCAGAAAAAGGCGCTGAAGAACATCACCTCGCTGGCAATGAACAGCGCCATGCCATAACGCAGGCCCGTTTCGGTGATTTTGTTGTGAACCTTTTCCACCACGCTTTCGTGCACAATATCTCGCCACCACAAAAACATGCCCGCCAGCACACCCAAAAGCCCCAGCACAAAGGTATGCTGACCCACCGGCCACTCGCCCAGTTTCACGTCGTGCATGGCCATGGCCGCGCCAATCATCATCAGCCCCGCCACAAAGGCCGTGACAATGGGCCAAGGCGAGGGGCGCACAAGGTGATAGGGTTGCGGCAAGCCGCTATCGACATATTGGGGGGCGTGATGGTCACTCATGGCGCACCTTCAGGGGTTGTGAGGGATAAAGCCTTGGATTGATCCTTAGCAAGAAAAAAAGTGTAGGACAAAGTGACCTCGGTCACGTCATCCAATGTGGCGTCTTTGGTGATGTCGGGATCGATGAAAAACTGCACAGGATATTCTTTCGTCTCGCCGGGTTGCAGCACCTGCTCATCAAAACAAAAGCAAATCACCTTATTAAAATAGGCGCCCATGCTTTCGGGCTGAACATTATAGGTGGCGATGCCCACCAGCGGCTGTTGGCTGTGGTTGGTGACACGATAGGTGATATCGGCCGGCGCCCCCACGCGCGCCGATACAAAACGCTGGGTTGGGGAAAAATCCCACGGCAGGTCAGAGGCGATTTGCGAGACAAAACCCACCTTGATGGTGCGCGGCAAAATATGTTCGGCCGGTGGCACGGCCTTGGCCTGAACCGTGGCGCCGCCAAAACCGGTGACACGGCAAAAAAGATCATACAGCGGAACAGAGGCAAACGACAGCCCCACCATAAAAACCACCACGCTGGTGGCCTGCCACAGAGTGCGATGATTGGCCGAAAGCATCAGCCCCCGCCCTGCATGCGCACGATGGTGACAAAATAAATCAGCACAATCCACGCCAGCAAAACCAACAGCACGAACAGGTTGCGCTTTTTCAAAATTTTTTGCGCCGCGCTGGCGTTTGGGGCGCTGCTAGATTCTGGGGCGTTAGTGTCCGGTGACATGACACACCATCATTGTGGCCAGCAGGGCGAAAAGATAAAAAATGGAATAGCCGAACAACGGCATGGCCAGCGCATTATGGTTGGCACGCCACAGGGCCACAGTGCCGCCGGCAAACGCCACGCCCAGCACCACCGCCACGACACCATAGAGCCAACCCACCCAACCCAGAAAAACCGGCACAAGCGAGAGCGGCAGAAGCGCCACGGCATACAGCACCATCTGATGTTTGGTGGCGCGATCGCCCGCCACCACCGGCAGCATGGGGATGCCGGCCTTGGCATAATCGCCCGCGCGCTGAAGCGCAAGCGCCCAGAAATGCGGCGGAGTCCAGAAAAAAATCAGCGCAAACAGGGCCCAGGGTGCGGCATCAAAACTGTTGGTGGCGGCCACCCACCCAATGACAGGCGGAAAAGCGCCGGCGGCTCCGCCAATTACAATATTTTGCGGCGTGCGGCGCTTCAGCCATATGGTGTAGATAAAAATATAAAATAATGCCGCCAGCAGCAGCAGCGCCGCCGCCCGCCAATTCAGACACAAGGCCATAAGCGCGGTTGAAAAAATAATCAGCAGCACGCCAATTTCCAGCGCTTCATGCGGCTGCACGCGCCCCTGCGGCAGGGGCCGGCCGGCCGTGCGCTGCATCAGGGCGTCGGTGTCGCGCTCCCACCACATGTTGATGGCGGCGGCCCCCCCCGCACTCATGGCAATGCACAAAAGCGCCACCAGCATTAACAACGGATGCAGCGACACAGGCGCCACCACCAGGCCCGCCAGGCCCGAAAACACCACCAGTGTCATCACCCGCGGCTTGGTCAGGGCAAAATAATCGGCCAAGCTTGCGTGGGAAATTTCCCACAATGGCTGGGCACGAGAAACGGCAGAAAGCGTCGCGGTGGGCGACATGGGCGCCTACTTCACGCGTGGAAGCGTTTCAAACTGGTGGAACGGCGGCGGCGATGACACATGCCATTCCAGCGTTTCGCCATGCTTCCAATAATTGGCTTCCGCCACCTTGCGGCCTGCCACCAGCGTATAGATGGCCAAACCCACAAACAGCAGGGTGGACCCGCCCGAAATATAAGCGCCGATGGAGGCGATCTCGTTCCAGCCGGCAAAGGCATCAGGATAATCGGGGATACGGCGCGGCATCCCCTGCAACCCCAGAAAGTGCATGGGGAAGAAGGTGAGGTTGACGCCAATAAAGGTTGTCCAGAAATGGATTTGCCCCAGCCATTCAGGATACTGGCGGCCAGACATTTTGCCGATCCAGTAATAAAAGCCGGCAAAAATGGCAAACACCGCGCCCAGCGACAGCACATAATGGAAGTGCGCGACCACATAATAGGTATCGTGCAGCACGGTATCGATGCCGGCATTCGCCAGCACAACCCCTGTCACCCCGCCCACCGTGAACAAAAAGATAAACCCAATGGCCCACAGCATGGGGGTTTTGAATTCAATCGATCCACCCCACATGGTCGCAATCCATGAAAAGATTTTAATACCGGTCGGCACCGCGATAATTAATGTCGCCACGGTGAAATAAGCGCGCGTGTTCACGTGCATGCCCACCGTATACATGTGGTGCGCCCACACAATAAACCCAACCACGCCAATGCCCACCATGGCATAGGCCATGCCCAGATAACCAAACACCGGTTTTTTGCTGAAGGTTGAGACGATATGGCTGACGATGCCAAAGGCCGGCAAAATCATAATATACACTTCAGGGTGGCCAAAGAACCAGAACAGATGCTGGAATAAAATAGGATCACCACCGCCCGCAGGATCAAAAAAGCTGGTGCCGAAATTCCTGTCCATCAGCAGCATGGTGATGGCCCCCCCCAGCACAGGCACCGCCAGCAGCAGCAAAAAGGCCGTGACCAGCATGGCCCACACGAACAGCGGCATTTTGTGCAACGTCATGCCCGGAGCGCGCATGTTGAAAATGGTGGTGATGAAATTGAGCGCACCCAAAATGGAGGAAGCCCCGGCCAGGTGAAGCGCGAAAATGCCCATATCAACCGACATGCCGCTGTGGCCTGCACTGGATAGTGGCGGATAAATTGTCCACCCCGTCCCTGCGCCAGTGCCCACAAACGCCGAGGCGAGCAGTAGCAGAAACGCGGGCACAATCAACCAAAAGCTGATGTTGTTGAGGCGCGGAAACGCCATATCGGGCGCGCCGATCATCAGCGGGACAAACCAGTTGCCAAAACCACCAATCAGCGCCGGCATGACCACAAAAAACACCATAATCAGGCCGTGCGCGGTAATAATCACGTTCCACTGCTGGCCATCGGCCATCCACTGCACGCCGGGCTGCTGCAACTCCATACGCATCAAAATGGAAAAGGCGCCCCCAATCAAACCAGCGATGACCGAGAAGATAAGATAAAGCGTGCCAATATCTTTGTGGTTGGTTGAAAAAAGCCAGCGCTGAACAAACCCCATTTTATGGTCATGGTGGTCGTGGCCATGGTGGCCATGCTGACAATCGGCGGTATGGGTGTGATGGCTCATGGCTTACTCTGCCTTTTCTTCTGGCGTCGCTTCTGTGTTGTGATCGGCGGCGGGTTGGGTCGGGGTTGTGGCGGCACCGACAGCGGGTTCAGCCGCACTTGCCGCAGCACCGTCAACGGCACCCTTGGCACGCGTTTGAGGGGCTGGTTCAGCCGCGGGTTGCGTGGCCGGCGGGGCGATGCCCGCCTGTTTCTGTTTACTGCTTACCCAGTCTGAAAACTTTTCTTTCGACACCGCTTCAACCACAATGGGCATATAACCATGACCGGTGCCACAAATTTCAGAGCACTGGCCATAATAAACGCCTTCCTGCTCAATGCGCATCCATGTTTCGTTCATGCGGCCTGGCACGGCATCTTTTTTCACACCCAGCGCAGGCATGGCCCATGAATGAATCACATCATCGGCGGTTGTGAGAACGCGTATGTTGGCATGCACAGGAACCACGATACGATGATCCACTTCCAGCAAACGCAAGGGCTGTTGCGTGGGAATAAGCCAGTGGGGGGAAGATTCGGCAATCAGTTTCGCGGCATCTTCGGCTGTCGTGGCCGGCCCATCCCAGATGGGGCGGCTGTCAAAGGTAAAGCCACCATGATCAGGATACTCATAACTCCAATACCATTGATGCCCCACAGCCTTGATGGTCAGGTCGGCTTCGGTGGTTTTATCGCTGTAGAATAAAATTTTCAGCGATGGCACCAAAATGACCACCAAAATAAGGACCGGCACCAGTGTCCAGATAATTTCCAACTTCACATTGTGAGTAAAACTGGCGGGTTTGGGGTTGGCGCGCGCGTTGTAACGCACTATAACATAAACCAACAGCCCCAACACAAACAGCGTGATGAGCGTGATGATGATCAGCAGGAAATTGTGAAAATCATGAAAAACTTCTTTGACAGGCGAATAAGCTTTTTGGAGATCAAACCCCCACGGTTCGGGTGCGCCGATGACATGGGCGAAGGTGCTGGCAGGAAAGACAAACAGCGCAAAAAGAAAAGCCGCGCCAACGCACAGAAATGCACGAAGCATGAGAACCTCTGGTCACTGTATAAAACGTTTCGGGCTTGCCGCCAAGGGGAATTATTTGACCGAAATTACTGAACGGCCAAAATCTGATAAAAGAAGTAGCCCGTGTGGCTGGCGGTGGTATTGCGCACGCAACCTGCGGGTTGAGCGTTGAGAACGCTGGGCCAGTTGGCCACCGTGACTGAGGCGTTGGTCAGCCAAGCGCCCAAGGCATAGCCTGTCGAATTGTCAACGGCTGTTGTTGACCCGAGCGTACGCAGGTTGATAAAATCGCACGTGCCCGAGGATACACGCAAAATCGCCACGATTTCATCGGCCGATGTGCCAAGACCCGGCACAGAAAACTTAGGATAATACCACAAATCGGTTGTAGCATTGGCCATGGTGACCGAAGGCGGGTTGATGCCACCACCCGTGGGCGAAAACAGATCATCGGCCGCGGTGGTGTTGGCGGGGTTCAAATCAACGCTGGCGGCATCGGTGCCTAAGCCCACAATGCGATCCATCCCCACTTTCAGGTTCTGCCCGATCTGCACAATGGCGGCCGCGCGCGTGCGCGATGTCTCGGCCGATGTGCCGGCGGTAAAGGAGCCGCTGCCCGCCGCAATGGCCGCAGCCAGAATACCCAGAATGGCGACCACGAAAAGAATAGGACCAATGGCAATACCGCTTTCGGGGTGTAAACGGGTTGCGTGTGTGGTGGATGTGCGCATCAAAAGCTCCATAGGCGAATCTTTAATGTTTAGTGTTAACAAAACATTGCCGAAGATGACAAGTCTTGCAAGTCATGACAAAAATATCACCTGGCGACCTATACAAAAATGTCACATGGTCAGTTATTGAGGCCCAGACCTGTTCATGATGGGCACAATCACAACAAAAACATCATGGGGGGTGCGCATATGTGGCCGATGGTTTGCCTCCGCGCCCAAGCCGTGTGCCCCCAGAGACTAATCCCCCAGTCCGCCAAAATTCAGCATGTTGGTCCAAAAACGTTCCAGCTTGCGCAGGCCATCATTCGCTTTGGCCAAATCATCTTGCCCGATTTGCGCCGCGCCCAGTTTGGCCACTTGTTTATCCAGTGATTCCTGCAAACGTTGATGCAGCTGCAGCCCACGCTCGGCCAGCTTCACGCGCACGCTGCGTTTATCGTGCGGTGACCGGTCTTGCTGCAGATAACCGCTTTCGACCAGATTTTTCACGTTATACGAGACATTGGTGCCAAGATAGTAACCGCGCGCGGTCAGCTCGCCCACCGTCAGCTCATCGTGGCCAATGTTATACAGAATAAGCGCCTGCACGGCGTTGATATCTTGAATGCCGGCGCGATCCAAATCGATCTTCACCACCTCAAGAAAGTGGCGGTGCAGACGCTCGATGAGTTGAAAACAATCGAAATAGGGGTGACGCATAGGGCCTCAAGACATATCAAGAAACAGTCAACGAAACCCTAACCTGCCACAGCGGGCAGAAATTTCAACCCTTAAAGAGCCAGTTTTGCCTTCATTTGATACTCAGGTACGCGGCCCCGGTCTTCCCTTCCGGGCCATCGCCTGCTACCATTTGGCCATGCAAGTTCGCATCTATCAGCCTTCCAAATCGGCCACGCAATCGGGGCGGGGCAAAACGCACCACTGGCTGATCGAGCCTGAACGCCCAACTGCCCGCACCCCCGAAACCCTGATGGGATGGGCCAGCGCCGGCGATACGCTGGGCGAACTTCTGGGGCGCCTGACATTTTCCACGCTTGAGGCCGCGGTGGCCTTTGCCGAAAAACAGGGGCTTGCTTATACCATCAGCCAGCCGGGAACGCGGCGCATTCCGCCCAAAAACTATCTCGATAATTTTCGCGATAAGCCATCGGCCCGCACACACTCAACCATCGCCTAGGGGCTTTGGTGAATGTTCATTAATCAAAAGCTGGCACAATGGGTGGCCTGTTCCGGGGGTTGGCCTGTGCGGCCCCCGATGCTAGAACAGGCGCGCCCGTGCACCCTTAGCTCAGCTGGATAGAGCAGTTGCCTTCTAAGCAACAGGCCAGAGGTTCGAATCCTCTAGGGTGCGCCAGCGGATAGGCCTGTAGGGGGGGTTATGGTTTCCATGTCTCATCCACCACCACGGTCAGGTTGAGGTGGACTTTGCGGTCCAGCACTTTGGCCAGTTCGGTGCGGGCGGCCACGCCAATGGCTTTTAGCTGCTGGCCACCAGCGCCCAGCACAATTTTGCGCTGGTTCGCGCGCATCACCACAATTTCTTGCGCAATGGCCACACTGCCATCTTTCCGTTCCTCCCAACTGATGGCGCGCACGGTCGCATCGTACGGCAATTCTTGATGTAGTTGATGATAAAGCTGCTCGCGCGTCACCTCGGCCGCCAAATCGCGTTCGGGCAACGTGGTCAGCACATCATCGCCATACAGCCAGGGGCCTTCGGGCACGGCGGCGGTCAGATGTTTCATTACATCGGCCACGCCATCATTCTTCAGGGCGCTGAGCAGAAAAATATGCTTCCATAAAAATTTATCTTGCCACTGTTTGATGAGGGGTAGAAGTTTTTCCTTATTCCTGAATTTATCCACTTTATTGATGACTAAAAAGGCCGGTTTTTTGTGGGGGATTTTTCCCACAACCTCATCCAGCCCTTCGCGCCGTTGCGTGGCATCCATCACCATCACCACCACATCGGCATCGGCAATGGCCTGCTGCGCCGCCGCCACCAGCGATTGTTCAAATTTTCCGTTCGCGGCAAAAAGTCCGGGCGTATCCAAAAAGCACAGCTGCGCCGGCCCTTCGGTGACAATGCCCAAAATGGCCGTGCGCGTGGTTTGCGGTTTGGCGCTGACAATGGCCAGCTTCTGGCCCAACAGCGCATTCAGCAGGGTTGATTTCCCCGCATTCGGCGCGCCGATAAGCGCCACATAGCCACAGCGCGTGTTGTTTTTGTGTTGGGTCACTGTTCCTCACTTTCCCAGACAGAAATCACGAAAAATGATATCCAGCAAATCGTCGGTATCCACATGGCCTGTCATGCGGCCAAGGCTGCGCATGGCCAGGCGAATATCTTCGGCCTGCAATTCGGCCGAGGGGGCCTGCATGCCGCGCTCAAGATGCGCGGCCACATCACCCAAAATTTCGCGGTGACGCTCACGCGTCAGGCTGGGGGCGGCCCCTTGCTGAAGTTGATGGGCCACGCGCTGTGTTAACGCCTGTAAAAAATGATCAAGCCCTTCGCGCGTTTTTAATGACAGGCCAAACGCCCTGTGCCCATGCCATGAGGTGGGCGCGGCGCACACATCAATTTTATTCATCACCACCATCAATTGATCGGGGTGTGAACGACAATGAGAAGGCATGGTTTGCCCAGCACTGTCGGCGGCATCGACCATCAGCACCACCATATCGGCATCTTGGGCGCGGGCGCGGGCGCGCTTAATGCCTTCATCTTCAATCGCGTCGGTGGTCTCGCGCAGGCCCGCCGTATCGGCCAGCACCACGGCATAGCCGCCAAGATCGAGATAGACTTCCAGCACATCGCGCGTGGTGCCGGGCGTGGGACTGACAATGGCCACATCGCGCTGCGCCAAAACATTCAGCAGCGATGATTTACCCGCATTGGGTGCCCCCACAATGGCGATATGAAAACCATCGCGCCGACGCTCACCTTTGCGGGCATCGGCCAAAAACAATTTGATCTCGTCATGAAGTTTTTCAAGTTTCAGGTGTTGTTGTTCTTGCAAATCAGTGGGGATGCTTTCGTCGTCTGTAAAATCAATCGCCGCTTCGGTGTGGGCCAAAATTTTTTTAAGCCGTCCGTGCCAGCCATCTACCACGCGGCGCAAATCGCCCTCTAACAGACGCAGGGCCTGCACGCGCTGCGCTTCTGTCTCGGCCGCCAGCAAATCGGCCAGGCCTTCCACCTCGGTTAAATCCAGCTTGTCGTTGTCAAACGCGCGGCGGGTAAATTCGCCAGCCTCGGCCAAGCGCGCGCCACAGTGATGCAGCGCGCGGGCCAACGCCGACATCACCGCGCGACTGCCATGAATATGACATTCGGCCACGTCCTCGCCCGTGAATGAATGGGGCGCCGGAAAATAAAGCACCAACGCGCGATCGATGGTGATGCCAGAAAGAGGATTTTTAAGCGAGGCCAGCGTGGCCACGCGCGGGGGCGGAAGAACACCTGCAATTTTTTTCAGAATATCGGGCACCCGCGGCCCCGAGATGCGCACCACAGCCACACCCGCCCGCCCTGCGCCTGAGGCCTGCGCGAAGATGGTGGATATAT
>RFNS01000134.1 GCA_009927055.1 Alphaproteobacteria bacterium
GGTGCAATATCACCCCGAAGCCTCGCCGGGCCCGCATGATAGTCATTATTTGTTTCAGCGTTTTGTGACCATGATTGAACACCACAAAAAACAGGCGGCCTGATATGCCCAAACGTACCGACATTCAAAGCATCTGCATCATCGGCGCGGGGCCGATTGTGATTGGCCAGGCGTGCGAGTTTGATTATTCGGGCGCGCAGGCGTGCAAAGCGCTGCGCGAGGAGGGATACAGGGTTGTTCTGATCAACTCTAACCCCGCCACCATCATGACCGACCCCGACATGGCGGATGCCACATACATTGAACCCATCACGCCCGAATTTGTGACAAAAATTTTAGAACGCGAAAAGCCCGATGCGCTGCTGCCCACCATGGGCGGCCAAACCGCGCTGAACACGGCCATGGCGCTGTCAAAAGATGGCACGCTAGAGCGATTGGGCATCGAACTGATTGGCGCCAAGCGTGATGCGATAGAAAAAGCCGAAGATCGGTTATTGTTCCGCGAGGCGATGTCAAAAATTGGGCTGAACAGCCCAAAATCTCACGCGGTCAACAATATCGATGACGCGCAAAAAGTTCTGCACGATATTGGCCTGCCCGCCATCATCCGCCCCAGTTTTACGCTGGGCGGCACGGGCGGCGGCATCGCCTATAACCGCAAGGAGTTTGAGGAGATCGCCAAATCGGGCCTGGCCGCCAGCATGATTGGTGAAATTCTGGTCGAAGAAAGTGTGCTGGGCTGGAAAGAATATGAAATGGAAGTGGTGCGCGATAAAGCCGATAATTGCATCATTATTTGTTCCATCGAAAATGTTGACCCCATGGGCATTCATACGGGTGACAGCATCACCGTGGCGCCGGCCCTTACGCTGACCGATAAAGAATATCAGGTCATGCGCAATGCCAGTCTGGCCGTGCTGCGCGAAATTGGCGTAGATACAGGCGGCAGCAATGTTCAGTTTGCGGTAAACCCGGCGGATGGCCGCATGGTGGTGATTGAGATGAACCCGCGCGTCAGCCGTTCCTCGGCGCTGGCCAGCAAGGCTACGGGTTTTCCCATTGCCAAAATCGCCGCCAAGCTGGCGGTGGGCTATACGCTGGATGAACTGACGAATGATATGACCAAAGTCACGCCGGCCAGTTTTGAACCCACGATTGATTATGTGGTGACAAAAATTCCGCGCTTTACGTTTGAAAAATTCCCCGGCACCGATGCGACGCTGACCACCAGCATGAAATCGGTGGGCGAGGCGATGGCCATTGGCCGCAACTGGCACGAAAGTGTGCAGAAGGCGCTGCGATCACTCGAGACGGGCCTGAGTGGTTTTGATGATGTGGCGTTGGGCGATGGTCAATCGCGCGATGCGGTGGTGGCCGCCCTGGCCAAACCCACGCCCGACAGGTTGCTTGTCATTGCGCAGGCGCTGCGTCAGGGCCTGAGTATCGCCGAGGTGTGCCAGATTTGCAGTTATGATCCTTGGTTTGTGGCGCGCATTGCCGATATTGTTCAGGCCGAACAGCAGGTGCGCCAAAATGGCTTGCCCGATCAGCCCCGCGACATGCACAAACTGAAGCACATGGGCTTTAGCGATAAGCGCCTGGCCAAGCTGGCAGGCAAAAAAGAAAGCGATGTGCGACAGCTGCGCGATCAGTTGAATGTTCATCCTGTTTTCAAACGCATTGATACCTGTGCGGGTGAGTTTAAGAGCAACACCGCCTATATGTATGCAACGTATGAAGGCCAACCCGCATTGCCGGCGGTGTGCGAAGCGGCGCCCAGCGACAAACAAAAAATTATTATTCTGGGTGGCGGGCCCAACCGCATCGGGCAGGGCATTGAATTTGATTATTGTTGCGTGCACGCGGCCTTTGCGCTGCGCGAGGCCGGGTTTGAAACCATTATGGTCAACTGCAACCCCGAAACGGTCTCAACCGACTATGACACATCGGACCGATTATATTTCGAACCGCTGACAGCCGAAGACGTGATTGAGATTGTGCGCACCGAGCAGAAAAACGGAACATTGCTGGGTGTCATTGTTCAGTTTGGCGGGCAAACGCCGTTGCGGTTGGCCGAGGCGCTGCAAGACGCCAACATACCCATTCTTGGCACCAGCCCTGATGCGATTGATTTGGCCGAGGATCGCGAGCGTTTTCAAAAACTTTTGAACAAGCTCAAGTTGCTGCAACCCCCCAATGGCCTGGCCCGCAGCGCGATTGAGGCCGAAAAAATCGCGGAGAAAATTGGTTATCCGGTTGTCATTCGCCCCAGTTATGTGCTGGGGGGCCGCGCCATGGAAATTGTGCACGATACGCAAGCCCTACAACGTTATATCACCCAGGCGGTTTCGGTGTCGGGCGATAATCCGGTGCTGATTGATCATTATCTGCGCAACGCGATTGAGGTGGACGTGGATGTGCTGGCCGATGGGCGCGATGTTTTTGTGGCCGGCGTGATGGAACATATTGAAGAAGCGGGCATCCATTCCGGCGATAGTTCGTGCAGTTTGCCGCCGTTCAGTTTATCGGCCGACATTGTGAAAGAGATGTCGCGCCAGGCCGAAGAATTGGCGAAGGCTTTGAATGTGGTGGGCCTCATGAACGTTCAATTCGCGGTGAAGGATAAGAAAATTTATGTGCTGGAAGTGAACCCCCGCGCCAGCCGCACGGTGCCCTTTGTGGCCAAGGCGACAGGCGTGCCGGTGGCCAAGCTGGCGGCGCGTTTAATGGCGGGTGAAAAGCTGAAAAACATGCGCCTCAAGCATCAAACTTTCAAACATCTGGCGGTCAAAACGCCGGTGTTTCCCTTTGCGCGTTTTAACAACGTGGATGTGATTTTGGGGCCTGAAATGAAATCGACCGGCGAGGTGATGGGGGTCGATGCCGACTTTGCCGCCGCCTTTGCCAAAGCGCAGCTGGGGGCCGGCATGAAACTTCCGAAGACGGGCACCATTTTTATGTCGGTGCGCGATGAGGATAAGCACGAGGCCGCGCGCGTGGCCAAAAAATTTGTCGATGAGGGGTTCAGGCTGATCGCGACACGCGGCACCGCCAAAGCCCTGCAAGATGAAGGCGTGCCCGTGCGTGTGGTGAATAAGGTGTTTGAAGGTCAGCCGCATATTGTGGATGCGCTGATCAATGGCGAGGTGGCCCTGGTGGTGAATACGACCGAAGGGGCGGCCGCCATTGCCGACAGTTTTAGCATCCGCCGCACGGCGCTGATGCAGCAAATACCCTATTACACCACCATCACCGCCGCCCGCGCGGTGGCCGATGCGATTGCTGCGGTGCAAAAGGAAACGCTTGAAGTTCAATCGCTTCAGGGCTATCTTAAGGCGGCCTCCTAGAGGTTTTTGTGAAAAGCTGCGGGTACCCCCCGCCGCTTTTTTTGTTTGATCGCAAGGGGTTATAATGACCGAGAAAGTGCCTATGACCGCCGAAGGTCTCGAGCGGCTGGAGAAAGAATTACACCATCTGGTGCACAGCGAGCGCCCCGCCGTGGTGAAGGCCATTGCCGAAGCGCGCGAGCACGGCGACCTGAGTGAAAATGCCGAATATCATGCCGCGCGTGAACGCCAAAGTTTTATTGAAGGCCGCGTGCTGGAGCTGGAAGATAAAATCAGCCGTGCTGAGGTGATTGATCCTTCCAAATTATCTGGCAAAAACATTATGTTCGGTGCTTATGTTACCTTGGTCGATGAAGATAATGACGACGAAGTGGTGTACCGCCTGGTGGGACAGGATGAAAGCGATATTAAACTGGGGCTTCTGTCCATCAGCAGCCCTTTGGCCCGTGCGTTGATTGGCAAAACGGTGGGCGACAGCGTTGAGGTGAGCACACCCGGCGGCACCAAAAGCTATGAAGTGCTGAAGGTCAGTTTTAAGAAGGCGTCGTAGGTTTTCCCAAAAAATAGGGAATAGATGGCCGTGGAATGCTGGGCAGCCAGCCTGCTCCGGCTGCTTTTGGCGTTTCGGCGGGCGCGGCGATGTCGGCCGCAGGGTTTCTCCATTGCGTGAGGTCAACCAGCGAATGTTCAAGTCCAGCCAGTTGAATGGCCTTGGCCGCCACTTGCGATGCGCGCGGAGCCTCCAAAATTTGGTGGTCGGCTGTATCAGTAATATGTGTCAGGGCGTGCGGATAATTTTCAAGTGCGCGCAGCGTATCGGCGGCGGTTAAGCCTGCAACATGGGCCCATATCTCATCGTGTTGCGAGACAAACGCATGAAACGGGCCAGAGAATTTTTCAAACATCACGGGGTGCGCAGCGCTATTTACAGACAGCACGCCATCACGCACAGGGAAGGTGGCATGATGATGCATGAATACCAGCGGCAGCCCGCCAAACGAATATCCCATCATCAGGGCCGGTTGTTGGGCCAGAGTATTGAACCCCTTGTTGGCGCAGTATTTCTCAATCGCCGCGCCAATGGCATGGGCCAAAATTTTGCCGGCGGATTCGGCGTTTGGTTTGGTGGCTAGAATATCAACTTTGTGGGCGCGCCATTCGCAGATGGGATCAAAATAAAGGGTTGGACGCTCGGCGAGCAGACGTTTCAGGATATGATCATGGCCAGTGGCGGGCGCAAGAAGACGCCTGCCCAGAACGCGCGGAGCCATTAAAAGATCAGACGTGCGCAGAGAAGGGAATGTGCGCGCGCGCGGAATAACCACCAGCGCATTGCTGCTTGAACAGATGTGGCGCACCAGCACCTTCACACTCTCGCCTGTGCCGCTTAACCCATGACAAAAAATAATGGTCGCGGCGGGAGGGATGCGAGCAGGCACAAGAGGGTTGCGCAAAAAATAAAATGCGCCACCACCGGCGGTCACATGCTCAGGTTCAAGGGGAAGCATGGCTGAAAGCATTGGACAGAATCAGACCAGGCGCAACACAAAAAAATTCCGCAGTGCAATGTGACGGAGGAATCACCCCGTCTGCAGCTGGTTGAAATGGGCATAGAGGCCGCTGCTTTTCAACAACTGGGCGTGCGTGCCGGTTTCAACAATCTGTCCATGATCCAGCACAATAATGCGATCGGCCTGCTGCACCGTCGAGAGGCGATGCGCGATGATGAGTGTGGTTCGGTCTTTCATCACGGTTTTCATGGCGTGCTGAATGGTTTGTTCGCTGGCGCTGTCGAGAGCCGAGGTGGCTTCATCCAAAAGCAGCAGGGGCGGGTTGCGCAAAATGGCGCGGGCCAGGGCGATGCGCTGGCGCTGTCCGCCTGAAAGGCGCACGCCTTTTTCGCCCAGCGATGTTTGGTACCCCTGCGGCAGGGCCGAGATAAAGTCGTGCGCGTGCGCGGCTTTGGCGGCGGCTATCATATCGCCTTGGCTCGCGTTGTGCCGGCCAAAGGCGATGTTTTCGGCGGCAGTGCCCGAGAAAATGACAGGGTCTTGCGACACAAAACCAATTTGCTGCCGCAAGGCGCACAAATCGAGCGTGCGGAGATCAATGCCATCAAACCGCAGCAACCCAGATGAGGGATCATAAAAGCGCAGAAGAAGCTGAAACAGGGTGGTTTTGCCCGCCCCGCTGGGGCCGACCAGCGCCACGTGCTCGCCCGCGCGAATGGTCAGTGTAAAGTTTTTAATGATGGGGTGATCGGGCCGCGCAGGATAGGCGAACGTGACATTATCAAACGAGACCGATCCCTTGGCAGGCAGGCCCAGCGGCACAGGGTGCGATGGCGATGCAATGGTAGGTTGCATGTTGAAAAGATCGTGGATGCGCTCCATCGCCCCTGCGGCGCGTTGCAGTTCGCCAATCACTTCGCTGATGGCGCCCACCGCCCCCGCCACCACCACCGCATAAAAAATAAATGCCGAAAGCTGGCCCGGTGAAATGCGCCCCGTTAAAACATCGTGACCGCCTGTCCACAAAATAAAGGTGATGGCGGTAAAGACCATCACGATCACAAGCGCGGTCAGGGCGGCGCGCTGGCGAATACGGTTGCGCGCGGCACCCAGGGCGTCTGTGTTGGCCAGGGTAAATTTATTCTGGGCCTGATGTTCGCTGGTGTAAGCCTGAATGGTTTTAATACCGCCCAGCGTTTCTTCGGCCGATGCATTCACCTCGGCCAGTTTTTCTTGAGACAGTTTGGATGCCGCACGAACACGCTTGCCGTAAATAATGATGGGCACCACCACCAGTGGCACCATCAGCACAATCATGCCGGCCAGCTTGGGGCTTTGCGTGAACATCAGCACAAGGCCGCCTGTCATCATCAGCATGTTACGCAAGGCAATCGAGACCGATGACCCCACAACGCCCTGCAAAATGGTGGTATCGGTTGAAAGACGCGACAGCACATCGCCCATGCGGGCCGTTTCATAAAACGCCGCATCCAGCCCCAGAAGTTTTGAGAAAATGCGCTGCCGCAATTCGGCCACCACCTTTTCGCCCAGCAAGGTCACAAGGCTGTAGCGGGTATAGGTGGCTGCCGCCAACACCACCACCACGCCCATCATCAGCACCAACGCATCATCAAGCTGCTGGGGGTTTTTCTGGGCCAGACCTTGATCAATCACCCCGCGCAGAGCATGCCCAATGCCCAGCATGGTTGCCGCTGCCACCACCAGCGCCAGCACGGCACCTGCCGCCAGCCACGCATGCTGGCGGATGTAAGGTATGATAAAGGTCAGACTGTGAAAGCGCTTGTCAGAGGGGGTCATGAGCGATTCATAGCCTTATTTTTCAAAAGGTTAAATAAGGAAAAGCGGGTGGATTGACGAAAGCCCGCGAACGCGGCAGTGTGCGCCTTCTGGAAGGGAAGGGACGATTCAGGTTCACAAAACCGTATCGCCTTTTCTATCACCAACAACAGCTAAGGCTTGGAGTAAGCCAAGGGGAATATCATGAGCGATGTTGCCGAACGCGTGAAGAAAATCGTGATTGAGCATTTGGGTGTCGATGCCGCCAAGGTGTCAGAGACAGCCAGCTTCATCGATGATCTGGGCGCGGACAGCCTGGATACCGTTGAATTGGTTATGGCCTTTGAAGAAGAATTTGGTGTTGAAATTCCTGATGACGCCGCAGAAAAAATTCAAACCGTAAAAGACGCGATTGATTTTATTCAACAGCGTCAGGCGGCCTAAGGGCTACCGCTGGCGGCTGTTTGTCTTTTTCGCCTGAAGCCGCTTAAGTGATGACGATGAGAAGAGTTGTTGTAACGGGTATGGGAATGGCCACCCCGCTGGGCAGTGGGGTGGCTTATAACTGGCAGCGCTTGCTGGCCGGCCACACGGGCATTCGGCGCATTACCAGCTTTGAAGTGGCCGATATGGCGTGTCAGATTGCGGGGCAGGTGCCGCGCGGCGTGGGCGAAGGCTTGTTAGATCTCGACAGCATCATCCCCCCCAAAGATCAGCGCAAGATGGATATGTTCATCCATTACGGGCTGGTGGCGGCGGTGGAAGCGGTGGCCGACAGCGGCTATGTGCCGCCCGATGATGAAGCGCGTGAGCGCGCGGGCGTGATGATTGGCAGCGGCATTGGCGGCCTGCAAGAAATTTATGAAACATCGGTGGTGCTGCACGAAAAGGGACCGCGGAAAGTGTCGCCTTTTTTTATTCCGGCCAGCCTTATTAACCTCGCCTCCGGCCAGGTGTCCATTCGTTTTGGCTATCGCGGCCCCAACCACGCCAGTGTCACGGCCTGTGCCAGCGGCGCCCACGCCATTGGCGATGCCGCGCGCATGATTGCGTTGGGCGATGCCGATGTGATGCTGGCAGGCGGGGCCGAAGCCGCCGTATGCCGCGCGGGCATTGCGGGTTTTGCGGCCCTGCGCGCCCTTTCAACCGGCTTTAATGATCGGCCCGACAAAGCCAGCCGCCCCTATGATCAAGAGCGCGATGGTTTTGTGATGGGCGAAGGGGCGGGTGTTGTGGTGTTGGAAGACTATGACCACGCCAAGAAACGCGGTGCTAAAATTTATGCCGAGTTGGTGGGCTATGGCCTTTCGGGCGATGCTTACCACATGACAGCCCCCGCCGAAGATGGCGATGGCGGTTATCGGGCCATGCGCATGGCGTTATCACGCGCGGGCCTTGCGCCCGATCAGATCGATTATATCAACGCCCATGGCACCAGTACCCCGCGCGGTGATGAGGTTGAGTTAATGGGCATCAAGCGCGCCTTTGGCAGCGTGGCAGAAAAAGTGGCCATTTCATCGACCAAGTCGGCCATTGGGCATTTGCTGGGTGCCGCTGGCGCGGTTGAAGCCATTTACAGCATTTTGGCCTGCCGCGATGATGTGGCGCCCCCCACCCTTAACCTCGATAACCCTTCTGAGAGTTGCGCGGGCTTTAATTTGGTTCCGCACACCGCGCAGCAACGCAATATTAACATTGTGCTGTCCAACTCATTTGGCTTCGGCGGCACAAACGCGTGTCTGATTTTTAGGGGTTCAGTATAATTTTATTCGCTTGAATTTGGCTCACTTGGGCCAAGACTCATGAATATAATGGATTAAATCTGCCCACACCGTCGTCATTCCGGCGCAAGCCGGAATCTAGGGCCGCTCAAGAAACTGTTGGGTTTGTGTTTGCCGCCCTAGATGCCGGATCACGTCCGGCATGACGAAGTTTTTTCGTTGATATGGCTTGAGATTGAATAAGTCTGAACCTTAATGATGACAATCAATCACACATCCAAAAATTCAACATTCAGGGCGTTTTCCTGAATGAATTCGCGCCGCGGTTCCACCACATCGCCCATCAGCGTGGCAAAAATCTGCTCGGCGCGGTCGTGCATGTGCACCTTCACCTGCAGCAAACTGCGATGATCGGGGTTCAGGGTTGTTTCCCACAATTGTTCGGGGTTCATTTCGCCCAAACCTTTGTAGCGCTGAATGGTCAGGCCATCACGCCCCAGGGCGTTCAGGCGTTGCAGCCACAGCGTGGGGCCAAAAACCTTTTCTGGGGCGTTGCCCACGGCCATGCTGGCCACACCACCAAACGCCGCCTGCAGCGGCTGCACCTTGGCGATGATGTTTTTCATCTCAGGCGTCTCGCGCAGCGCGCGGGTAATGTGGGCTTTCAACTCGTGCCCTTGCTCGCGCGTTGCCACGTGCAGACCATCGGGCGATGGCGTGACGCGCCACGGCTGCGCGGGGTAAGCCTGCATCAAGCGCTGTTGAAGATTCTTGGCGGCATCATCATCCAGCGGCGCATGACCCAGCAGGCCCATCAGCATCGCTTGCTCGGCCACCGCCGCATGGCCCAAGCGGCGCCCCAGCAGCGTAAATTGATGTTCAAGCTGTAGGCAATATTTCAGCAATTCTTTGGCGTCATCGGCGCTGAGTGTTTTGCCATCGGGCATGGTAAAGATACCCTCAGCCAAACCGGTTTGAGATAAATATTCTGTCAGCGCCGTATCATTTTTCAGATACTGCAACACTTTGTTGCCGCGCTTCAGGGCATAGAGCGGTGGCTGCGCGATGTAGAGATATCCACGCTCAATCAATTCGGGCATCTGGCGGAAGAAAAAGGTCAGCAGCAGCGTGCGAATGTGGCTGCCATCCACGTCGGCGTCGGTCATGATCACAATTTTGTGATAACGTGCCTTGCCCGCATCAAATTCTTCGCGCCCAATGCCGCAACCCAGCGCGGTGATAAGCGTGCCAATTTCAGCCGAGGATAACACTTTATCAAAACGCGCGCGCTCGACGTTCAAAATTTTTCCGCGCAACGGCAAAATGGCCTGATATTTTCGGTTGCGCCCCTGCTTGGCGCTGCCGCCGGCGCTATCGCCCTCGACAATAAATAATTCAGACAAGGCGGGGTCGCGCTCCTGACAATCGGCCAGCTTGCCGGGAAGGTTGGCGGGGTCGAGTGCACCCTTGCGCCGTGTCAGCTCGCGCGCTTTGCGGGCGGCTTCACGCGCCGCTGCCGCTTCCACCACCTTGCCCACAATTTTTTTCGCCTCAGCCGGGTGTTCTTCCAGCCAGCTGCTCAGCGCCTCGGCCACCACCATGGCCACCACCGGCTGCACTTCAGAGGAGACAAGCTTATCTTTCGTCTGCGATGAAAATTTGGGGTCGGGCACCTTGACCGACAGCACGCAGGTCATCCCCTCGCGCGCGTCTTCGCCAGCCAGGGTCACTTTTTCTTTTTTGGCCAGGCCAGAGCTTTCGGCATAGTTGTTAATACAGCGCGTCAGGGCGGCGCGAAAACCGGCCAAGTGCGTGCCGCCGTCCTTTTGCGGAATATTGTTGGTGAAGCATAAAGTATTTTCGTGATAGCTGTCGTTCCACTGCAGCGAAAATTCAACCGTCATGCCGTTTTCTGTGCGCTGGGCTGAAATGGGGGCGGGCAAAACAGATTCTTTCGCGCGATCAAGCCAGCGCACAAATTCGGCAAGGCCGCCGTCGTATCGCAGTGGCGTTTGTTTGGGTTCTTCCCCGCGCAAATCACGCAATTCGAGATTGACGCCAGAGTTGAGAAAAGCCAGTTCGCGCAGGCGATGTTCAAGCGTGGCATAATCAAAGTCAGTTTTCGTAAAAATATCTTTGCCGGGCAGAAAGGTCACCTCGGTGCCCGTGCGGGCTGATGGGCCCACTTGTTTTAACGGCGCTTCGGCCTCGCCATATTTGAAGCGCATAAACCATTCAAACCCCTGGCGGCAGATGCGCAGCTCCAGCCATTCTGACAGCGCGTTGACCACCGAAACCCCCACGCCGTGCAAACCGCCCGACACTTTGTAAGAATTTTGGTTAAATTTTCCGCCCGCGTGCAACTGGGTCATGACCACCTGCGCGGCCGAAACGCCTTCCTCGGCGTGGATATCGACCGGAATGCCCCGCCCATCATCGCGCACGGTGCAGCTGCCATCGGCGTTCAACACCACTTCCACCTTGGTGCAGTGCCCCGCCAGCGCCTCATCGACCGAGTTATCGACCACTTCATACACCATGTGGTGCAGGCCCGATCCATCATCGGTGTCGCCAATATACATGCCGGGGCGCTTGCGCACCGCATCCAACCCGCGCAGAACGGTAATGGAATCGGCCCCATAATCCTCGGCGGGTTTTGGGGCGGGATTTTGGGCGGCGGCCAGGGTCATGATCAGTTCTCGATTCGTTATCCCAGGGGATAGGTTTGTTGATGAAAATCTTAAGCAAAATCCTTATGGATTGCGAGGAAAATCAAGCCACAATAAAAGATCGTCATCTCCGCGCAGGCGGGGGTCCATCCCTTGGCAAGGGCTGGCGGATGAATGGATTCCCGCTTTTGCGGGAATGACGCAGTTTTTATGTCGATTTTGCTCATCATATCCGTGCCAGAAACCTACCAAAAATACCCCCTAAAGCCAAATGATTTGGGCCAGTTTCAGCCCGCAAATAAGGCTTCATTTTCGGCGCTTATGCGCCTATGTTAGGGGGTGGAAGAGCACTGTGGGGTGCGCCAGGCGCTATATTCCCCGGGGCGATAAGTCTCAACAGGGAGCTGTCACTGATCAGGCCGTGGTCTGATTACACGGCGCCCACCTGCACAGCAGGCCGCGTTGGGAATGGATGCCAGCGGCCAATGCGGTCTCTTCCACCTGTGAAAGTAATGTATTGCTTTATGTTCTGATTGCCGGGTGATATTTTTGTGCATCGGCCAACGCATGGAGGTTTTAGATGAGTAATCAGAGAATTACGACGAGTGGCCCAAGAGGTGGCTATTTGGTTGCTCGCCCTTGTGATCCCAGTGTTCCAACTCAGTATGATGATGGTGAACCAGATGGTGACGAACCGGATAATGGGTTTGATGATAAGCCACCACGCAACGCTCACGTTGGGCCTGAGAGAGCACTCAACGGCCCCGCTCCAAACGGGGCAGCGCCCGCACCCGCAAAGGGAACGCCTAAGCCAGCTTAATTAAGCCGTTTTCCGCGTCTTCCACAGGCTGTAGATAATACCGCTGGCCAGAATCGATACGGTAATGCCCAGCGAGAGCATGGGGGGAAATTTTTCCATGCCCATCAGGTCGGTGATAAAGATTTTGCTGCCGATGAATATCAGCACCACCGACAGCGCATATTTCAGGTAGGCAAACCGGTCGATCATGGCGGACAGCGCAAAATAAAGTGACCGGAGGCCCAGAATAGCAAAAATATTGCTGGTAAAGACGATATAGGGATCGAGTGTGATGGCAAAAATGGCCGGCACGCTATCGACCGCAAAAATAACATCGGCAAACTCAATTAACACCAGCGCCATAAACACGGGCGTAATGTGCGTCACAATTTTGCCGGTTTTTTTGTGCGGCAGCTTCACAAAAAACTTTTCGCCATGCAGGTCTTTGGTCACGTTAAAACGCTTTTCCATAAAGCGCAGCAGCGGATTGTTATCGATGCTGGTTTCTTTGTCAGCCATCATCAGCATTTTCACGCCGGTAATGACCAAAAACGCCGCAAACACATACATGATCCATTCAAACTTGTGCACCAGCGTGGCGCCCGCCCCAATCATGATGCCGCGCAGAATGATGACGCCCAAAATGCCCCACAGCAGCACGCGGTGCTGATATTTCCGCGGAATGTGGAAGTAAGATAAAATCATGGCGATGACAAAAATGTTATCCATGGCCAGCGTATATTCGACAACGTAACCGGTGATATATTCCAGCACCTTGGTTTTGGCGATGGTATCGCCGTACAACTCAACACTCTGAAACCAGATGAAGAACGCAAAGGAAAAACCCAGCGCAGCATAAAAACCCGACATGATCAGGCTTTCTTTCACGCCAATCTCGCGGTGTTTTTTATGAAGGATGCCGAGATCCAAAATCATCAGCGTCACAACAATGGCAAGAAAAACAAGCCACATCCACATGGGTTTGGTCAGCCATTCGGTCATCAGAAATTCGGGCATGGGTCCTCAGGGGTTATAGAATCTGTTTAGATGATTGCGCAGAAAAACGCCAGTTCAGGCATGGTACGCCTTAAACCATGCCACAAAACGGGCAATGCCCGCGCGCAGGTTTGTTTTTGGCGCAAAGCCCAGGTCTTTTTCGCTGTCTGTAATATCGGCAAAGGTGGCGGGAACATCGCCCGCCTGCATGGGCAGCAGTTCGCGCTTCGCTTCAACGCCCAGCGCTTCCTCCAGCATCGCAATAAAATCGAGCAGGTTTTCGGGGTGATTGTTCCCAAGGTTATAAACTTTGTGGCCGGTGGTTTGTCTGTCGTGCGCGGCGAGGATGCCCGCCACAATATCATCGATATACGTAAAATCGCGCGCCATGTGGCCGTGGTTGAACACCTTGATGGGTTCGCCATGCATCATGGCTGCGGCAAAAAGATAGGCCGCCATATCGGGCCGGCCCCACGGGCCATAAACCGTAAAAAACCGCAAACCCGTAAGAGGCAGTTTGAACAAATGCGCATAGGTTTCGGCCATCAGCTCATCAGCGCGTTTGCTGGCCGCATATAGCGAGACGGGATGATCGACCGCATCGTGCACGCTAAATGGGGTTTTGGTATTGCTGCCATAAACGCTGGATGAGCTGGCATAAACAAAACGTGGCGGGGTTGGCATGTGCCGCGCCGCCTCCAGTAACGTCAGCGTGCCGGTGATGTTGCTGGTAATATAGGCATAAGGATTGATGAGAGAATAACGCACGCCCGCCTGCGCGGCCAGGTGAATGATGCCCGAAATATTTTGACCATGCTGGGCAAACATGCTTTGAATGGCCTGAACATCGGCCACATCGGCCTTGATCAACGAAAAGTTTTTGTGTGGCGTCAGTTGATCAAGCCGCGCGTGCTTCAGGCGCACATCATAATAATCGTTCAGGTTATCAAGGCCCATCACCGTGTCGCCCCGCGCCAGCAGGGCGGTGGCCACATGAAAACCGATGAACCCTGCGGCTCCGGTCACCAGAATGGCCATTACAGGCTCCAATAAGTCAGATGAGCGGGAAGATCAGCCGGCGTGAAGATTGATTTGATATCAGCCACAAGCCCTTGGGGGGCCAGGGTCTGCAACCATGTCGTTTTGGTATCTAAAAATTCTTTGTGGGGGACGGCAAACACAAGGGCCGAAAGATTTTTCAACGCCTCGGCCGGGGCCAGTGTCAGGCCATATTCGTGCCTGGCTTGCACGGGGTCGGCGTGCGGATCGTGGATCAGCACCTCGGCGCCAAACTGCTTCAGCTCGGCCGCAATTTCGGGCACGCGGCTGTTGCGAATATCGCGCACATTTTCCTTGAACGACAGGCCAAGAATGCCGATTTTTGCGGGCATGGCCGCCCCACCCGACACCAGAAGCTTCATCATTTTCTGGGCGATAAAATGCGGCATGCCATCGTTAATGCGGCGGCCCGACAAAATCACCTGCGGGATATATCCCAAACTCTCCGCCCGCATGGTCAGGTAATAAGGATCAACCCCAATGCAGTGCCCGCCCACAAGGCCCGGTGTGAAGGGCAGAAAATTCCACTTGGTGCCCGCGGCCGCCAGCACATCGGCGGTGCGCATGTTCAGACGATCGCAAATCAAGGCCAGTTCGTTCATCAGCGCAATGTTGATATCGCGCTGGGTGTTTTCCATCACCTTCGCGGCCTCAGCCACCTTGATGGTGCTGGCCAGGTGCAGCCCCGCCGTGATAATGCCGCCATACACCGTCTTCAGGCGCTGCAGGGTTGCTTCATCCTGGGCCGAGATGATTTTGGTAATCGTCGTCAGCTGGTGTTTTTGGTCGCCGGGGTTAATGCGTTCGGGCGAGTAGCCCAGCTTAAAATCGACCCCCTGCCGCAGGCCAGAAGCCGCCGCCAGGGCGGGCCCGCAAATTTCTTCTGTCAGGCCGGGCCACACGGTCGATTCATACACCACCACGGGCGGCACAGCGTGCGTGCTTTCGCGCATCGCTTCGCCCACCATGGCGCTGGCGCCCAGAATGGGTGAAAGTTCGGGCCGCTTGGCCTCATCAATGGGGGTGGGCACGGTGACGATGTAAAAAGTTCGGTCTTTCAGCTGATGAACATCGTGCGTGAAGGTGCAGCGCGAGGATGTGAGTTGATCTTCGGCCACTTCGCCCGACCAGTCGTGTCCGCGGCCCAGCGCCTCGATGCGCGATTGGTCGATGTCAAAACCCACGACACCATCAAATTTTTTGGCCAGTGCCAAGGCAAGCGGCAAGCCCACATAACCCAAGCCAATGACGGCGATTTTTTCTTGTTTCATTCAGATGTTAATAGAAGAATAGTTCTGGTTTGTCACTCATTTTTTAACATTGAGTTCATTTCGATATATAATAATGGTCGCATGGCTGATCATGATCGTACAAGTTTCGTTCCTACTGGTGTTTCTTGTAATATTTCCGGTTTTGACGACGCCGTGGGTGCGCTTCGTAAGAATGGCGGCACTGTCACGCTTGGTCATAAAACTTACAATATCCCGCAAGGATTTCAGTCACTTCCACAGGAAGTTTTAGAAGCTTTCAAGGGATTGAAAGATGGAGACGAAGCAACATTCAAATCGCATGAAAAAAAATTTATCCTTCGAAAAGGTCCTGACTGTTTGATAAGTTAACTTTACACAGCCGCATTTCGTTTATATGACATAACCATGGCTTCCTATCAATATGTCTATGTCATGAAAGGCCTTTCAAAGGCTTGGCCCGGCGGCAAGAAGGTGCTGGAGGACGTGTGGCTGTCGTTTTATCCCGGTGCCAAGATTGGCGTGCTGGGGCCAAACGGTGCCGGTAAATCGACCCTGCTGAAACTGATGGCGGGGATTGATACCGATTTTACAGGCGAGGCCTGGGCGGCTGAAGGTGCCACGGTGGGATACCTTCCGCAGGAGCCGCAATTAGACCCCACCCTGAATGTCGAGCAAAACGTGATGTCGGGGCTGGCGGGCAAAAAAGCCGTGCTGGATGAATATGAAGCGGTCAGCACAAAACTGGGCGGGGTGGAGGACGCGGACGAGATGCAAAAGCTGATCGACCGCCAGGCCGAGTTGCAAGAAATGATTGATAAAGAAAATTTGTGGGAGCTTTCGCGCACCGTGGAAATTGCGCTGGATGCGCTGCGCTGCCCACCCCCTGATGCCGAGGTCACCAAGTTATCGGGCGGTGAAAAACGCCGCGTGGCGCTGTGTCGCCTGCTGATGCAGAAGCCCGATTTACTGCTGCTGGATGAACCCACCAACCATTTGGATGCTGAAAGCGTGGCGTGGCTTCAGCGCCACCTGCGCGAATATACGGGGGCGGTGGTGATGGTCACCCACGATCGTTATTTCCTCGATGAAGTGACGGGGTGGATTCTTGAACTCGATCGCGGCAAAGGTATGCCTTATGAAGGCAACTACACCAGCTGGCTGAAGCAGAAACAAAAACGGCTGGAGCAGGAAGCGCGCGAAGAAACCGCCCGCCAAAAAACCCTGGCGCGGGAGCTGGAGTGGATTTCGGCCAGCCCCAAGGCGCGTCAGGCCAAAAACAAGGCGCGTATTTCTGCCTATGATGCGCTGGTGCAGCAAAACAGTGATCGCGCGCCAGATACCGCGCAAATCATCATCCCTGTGCCGCCCAAGCTGGGCAATGTGGTGATCGAGGCCGATCATCTGTGCAAAGGTTTTGGCGATAAGTTGTTGATTGATGATTTCTCATTTCGTCTGCCACCTGGCGGCATTGTGGGCATTATCGGGCCGAACGGCGCCGGTAAATCAACCCTGTTCCGCATGATCACGGGGGCCGAACAGCCGGACGGCGGAAAAATAAGGGTGGGCGAGACGGTGAAGCTGGGCTATGTCGATCAATCACGCGACAGCCTGAACCCCAATGCCACCGTGTGGGAAGAAATCTCGGAAGGCAAAGATAATATCGAGCTGGGCAAACGCACTATGCCCTCGCGCGCCTATGTGGGCAGTTTTGGGTTTAAGGGCGTGGATCAGCAAAAAAAGGTTGGCATTTTGTCGGGGGGCGAGCGCAACCGCGTGCACATGGCCAAGATGCTGAAAAGCGGGGCGAATGTTCTGTTGCTCGATGAACCCAGCAACGATTTAGATGTTGAAACGCTGCGCGCGCTGGAAGATGCGTTGATTGATTTTGCGGGCTGCGTGGTGGTCATCAGCCACGATCGCTGGTTCCTCGATCGTTTGGCCACGCATATTATTGCCTTTGAAGGCGACAGCCAGGTGGTTTCTTTTGAAGGCAACTATGCCGACTATGAGGCCGACCGCAAACGCCGCCTGGGCATCGACGCCGACCAGCCCCACCGTCTGAAATATAAACCGTTGGTGAGGTAGACAGCTAAAAAGTGCTTTGATAAAACAGATGTAAGGAGATAAGCCATGGCAGATGTATTGCTAAAGCCAGTCATTACAAGCATTACTCAAGGGCGAGAACATCTTTTTGTAACACTTTTTTTTCAAAATAAGCCTCAAGGCAATTATCAGAAATTCGTGCAACTTTTTCGCTCTCTTGTTGGTCGACTTGGGCCCGGGCGTGCGCAATTCGTGAAATGTTCCCCCTCGGCGATAGAGTTGCTGGACTTTGTGGGAAAGGCCGTCACTGTCAGAAAATTTCCAAGGGACACAGAGCAATTTGAAAAGGGTGAAATTATTTTAGGAAAAGCAATGTCGCCAATACAATATACAGCAGTAGTGCGTCCTATAAGTTAAGCCTGACCATCCCACATTTCGTTGTTGGTGCGTCGTCGCTTTGGGGTTCGCGGCTGCCGGCGGGCACCATTTGCCGGCGGTCTAGGCTGCCACCGCGCGGATCACCTGAAACAGCGCGCCGTAAATTAATTCTTGCTGGCCGCTTTTGGCCTGCACTTCCATATCTTGCAAACGGATCAGCAGATGGGTCAGCACAGGGGCCGACCACAAAGCCAGTTGCTGCAAAAATGGTTTTTCCTCTTTCCAGAAAACGGGGGGGCTGAGTTTTTTCATGGCCACCTCGGCGCTTTGGCCTGTGTGCATGTGGTTCTGCGCATCCAAAAGGCGCCAGGCATGGCGCTGCAGCGCGCGCAGCACGGTGACCACCGCCACATCATCGGCGGTCATTTTATCGGCCAAATAACCCAATTGCGCCGCCTGACGCAAATAAAAAGCGCGCACATAATCATCCACATCCAGTGCGTGCGCATCGCCCAGCGCTTCCAGCACGGCCGTATCATCCAGTTTTTTGGCGCCGGCATAAAGCGCCAGTTTTTCAAGCTCGGCCTTCATGCCCTGCTGATCGGACGGCAAAAGCTGATCAAGCAAACCTACCAGCCGCGCATCAATGGCCAATAAGGATTCTGCCGCCATATCACGAATAAGCTGCAGGCGCTGCGCCCCTTCGGCGGTATAGCAGGCAATGGCGGCGGCGGCATCGTGCTGTTCAACCACGCTGCGAAGTTTACTGCGCTTATCCAGCTCGCCCGCCAGCAAAATAAGGCGTGTATCGTTATGGGGGATTTTTCCCAGAACATCGGCCAGGGCCAGCGCCACCGCGTCGGTCGCCTCGCGCACCAGCACCAGGCGCTGACCCCCCATCATCGACAGGGCGGCCATGTCATCCATCAAACGCGCGGGGTCATCTTTAATCGCCTCGCTGGTGAGCAGCGATACCTGAAACGCGTCGCCCAGATCGGGCACGGTGGCGCGCGCCAGATGAAGTCCGCGCAGGTGCACCTGCCCGGCATCGGGGCCATAAAACAAAAAAACACGGCAGGTGGCGGGCGGATTTTTTAAGAAACTGGCCGCCTGCGCGGGCTTGATGATCATGATAAACCTTGCAGATATTGCCGCACGGCCGCGGTGTGGGCATCCAGCACCATTTCTTTTTCATCGCGCAGAAGCAGATGGCGCACCTGTTCTGACAGCGGCGGGTCGATGCCAAGGGCGCGGGCCATGGTGGCCGGAAATTTTGAATGTTCGGCGCAACCCAGCGTGATGACAGGGGTGGGCAACTCGTGCTGAAGTTGCTGGGCGGCGGCCAGCCCCACGGCCGTGTGCGGATCAACCAGATAATGATGGTCAGTATATATTTTTTGAATCATCGCCAGCGTGTCATCGTTGCTGATGCTGGCGGCCGTAAAAAACTGGCGCAGCCAGCCCAGATGCCGTGGCGCAATCGAAAGATTTTCTGAGGTGATCAGGCTGCGCAGCGCCGCATCATCGCGGCCCAGCATCTCAAACAACAAACGCTCCAGGTTGCTGGGGCGTTGAATATCCATGCTGGGGCTGTGGCTGGCGCTGACAGCGTGCGGCGCCATCATGCCCGTGGTCAGAAAGCGCGCCACGGCATCGTTGCTGTTGGTGGCGGCCGCCAGCTTGGCAATGGGCAGGCCAATTTTATAAGCGATGAAGCCCGCAAAAATATTGCCAAAATTGCCGGTGGGCACCACAAAGCTGATGGATTTTTCAGGCCCGCCGCAACGCAGCGCGGCATAGATATAATAAACTGCCTGCGCCAGCAGCCGCGCCCAGTTGATGGAATTGATGGTCAGCCAGCGCGCGCCGTGTGGGGCGGGCTCGGCCAGCAGTTCCTTCACAATTTTTTGGGCGTCATCAAAGGTGCCGCGCACGGCAAGGGCATGAACATTGGCGGCGCCCGTTGTGGTCATCTGCCGCCGCTGAATCTCGCTGGGCCCTTTGTGTGGATATAAAATGACCGTGTGAATGTTGGGCAGCGCCGCGCAAGCGGCAATGGCGGCCGGCCCCGTATCGCCGGAGGTGGCGCCCAGCACAATGGCGCGCTGCTGCTGCTTCTGCAAAAGAACGCTGAACACCTGCCCCAGCCACTGCAGCGCGATATCCTTGAACGCCAGCGTGGGGCCGTGAAAAAGTTCGAGCATATAGCGACCATCATCAAAAGCGCGCAGCCTCACAACCTCATTGTCTGAAAAATTTTTGTACGCGTTGGCGATGGTATAACCCAGCGTATCATCATCCAGCGCGTCGCCCACAAAAAGTTTCATCACCCGAAAGGCCAAAAGCCTGTAGGGCAGGGTTTGCCATTCGGCCAGCACATCTTCTGAGACAGTGGGCCACACCTGCGGCACATAAAGCCCACCATCAGGCGCCAAGCCGTTCAGCGCGGCGTCGGCAAAACCAACAGCTTCTCCGCCTCGTGTGCTGATATAGCGCCTATCGGTCACCGTCGCCCCCGCGCGATGATTGGCTGATGATAAAAATGGCAAAGCACGCCAACGCGCCCACAAACCAGAAAATGGCGTACATTAAATGATTGTCAGGAAGGTCAAGCCGCGTTTGGCCGCCAAGCGGCAATGCCTGTGTTTTCGCGGCCTCCAGCACAATATTGGGCCAGGCATCCAGCGTGCCCAGGCGGCGCTGCATGTGGGTGTGATCGACAAAAAACCACACGTTTTTATCGGCATCGTTATCGGGCATGAACCATTTTTTATCATAGTACACCCGCAAAATGCCGCTGATTGTGACGGGGCCTTCGGGGTTGTGCGCAGCGCGGGTTGAGACATCTTTTTGGGCTGTGGGCACAAAGCCGCGATTGATCAGATAGATTTGTCCCGACGATGTTTGCAGCGGCGTGAGAATATAATAACCCACAGCCCCCGCCAGCGAGCGCCCAATAAGATGAAATTCATGCGCGTGCAGAAATGTTCCGCTGACCGTGGCGTGGCGATAGTTCCATGCATTCATATCGGCGGGCGGCGACATGGGAAGGAGAACCTCGGGCGCGGCCTGCTGGTCTGATATGTGTGCGATTAAATGGTGTTTCCATGCGCGGCGTTCCAACTGCCACGCGCCCAGGCCCAATAAAACTACCACAAAAAGGGTGGTGATAAGGGTGGGCCAGAATTGAGGCTTGACGCGAATATTGTTGATAAAAAGTGTCATGATTGCCCCAGGGTGTGACGATAAAAAGTGTCAGGTCGGTGTTGATATTGCAAGGCGATCAAGGCGGCCCGCACAGGGCGCAGTAACAGCAGTGTTGATCCGCCAAGGCTGATGGCCGCCACCCCGATCAGCACGCCGGTGGGCCATGCATAAATGAAGGCCAGCACCACCAGTAGCGGCGTGACCACAACACACAGAAGGCTGAGAATGATAAAGGCCGGCCCATCGCCCAAATCGGCCTTGCCAAGGGGCAGGTGGCAGTGCGCGCACACCGCCACAACACTGGCCAGTTTTTCAAAAATTTTTCCCTGGCCGCAGGCGGGGCAGCGGTGATGCAAAAGAGTGTGGGCGATGGATGTGGTCATGGCAGGGTGGCTGGAGCGGGTGATGGGAATCGAACCCACGCTCTCAGCTTGGGAAGCTGATGTTCTACCATTGAACTACACCCGCACATAGGCTAGGTTAGAAGGCGATCGCCCCCATGACAAGTGTGGCGAAAAACGACGATGTACCAAGCCACCACCCGCCAACTTCGCATTTCTGTCCAGTCTGAGTTTCTGGAGCATCAATCGCAACCCGAAAATAATCAATATTTCTGGGCCTATACGGTGACCATAGAAAATATGGGGCAAGAAACCGTGCAGCTTCAAAACCGTTTTTGGCATATTACCGATGCGCTGGGCCAGGTGCAGGAAGTGCGGGGCATGGGCGTGGTGGGCGAACAACCGGTGCTGGAGCCGGGCGATAGTTTCAGCTATACCAGCGGCACGCCGCTGGCCACACCATCGGGCGTGATGCGCGGGCATTACAGCTTTACCAACGAAAAACGCGAGACGTTTGCGGCCACCATTCCGGCCTTCTCGCTCGATAGTCCGTATCAGCCCGTGCGGTTGAACTGATGGATGTTGAAGAAACACAGGAACAACTCAGCCGCAGAGATGTTGTGGCCGCCCTTCAGCAAAAGCCGCACGATGCCGCGCTGTGGGTGACGCTGGGGAAGATTGATTATTTTGCCGGCGCCTGGGCCGATGCGATTGATGCGTTTCAGCAGGCGCTGGCGCGTGATCCCAACAATGTGATGGCGTGGAATGGTCTTGGTCATCTCTCGACCGAGTTGGGCAACCCGCACGATACGGTTTTTTACCGCCGGAAGGCGCTGGCGTGCGATGACGGGCCAACCCAGCAGCTTAACCTGGCTTATGATCTTTTTCGGACTGAAGCGTGGCAAGAAGCCTGGAAACTTTATGATGCGCGGCATAGGCCGCGTCCTGGAAAATCATCGCTGGTGCTTACGCGGCCTTTCACTCAACCGCGCTGGCAGGGGCAGGCGCTGCACGGCACGCTGCTGATATGGCAGGAACAGGGGATTGGCGAAGAAATTATTTTTTCCACCATGCTGGGCGATGTTTTGGCGCGCACCAAACACGTGATGATGGAGTGCGAGGCGCGGCTTTTGCCGCTTTTTCAACGCACATGGCCCGAAGTGACATTTGTGGCGCATCACAATCCGCCCTCGCCGTTGTGCGCGCAACAGGGGGTCGAGGCGCAGATACCCGCCGGCAGCCTTGGCCAATTTTTCCGCCAGACAACAGATGATTATAAAACCACGCGCGCGTTGGCGCCCGATGACATGCTGGTGCAGCAGCTGCGTCAGCGATACAAGCGTCTGGCGGGTGATAGAAAGCTGCTGGGCATCAGCTGGCGTTCGCGCCCCTTTCTGAAGCGGGGCGGGTCGATCCATTTAACCGATCCTAAGTCGGTGCCTTTTTCCCAGCTGCAAAACGTGCTCGATCATGCGGGCTGGCTGCCCATCAGCGTGCAGTATGGCGATGTTTCTTCTGAAATGGCTGCGGTGCGGGCCATGGGGGTTGAGATGCTGTTCGATCGCGAGATTGACCCGCTGACCGATCTGGACAGCGCGGCGGCGCAGATTGCAGCGATGGATGCCGTGGTGTGTGTCAGCAATGCCGCCGCCCACATGGCGGGGGCCATGCATAAAAACACGCATGTGCTGCTGCCGCGGGGGCGCGCCTGCATTCATCACTGGCATGTGGGGCGCGCGCGCAGTTTGTGGTATCCCTCGGCGCAACTTTATCGCCAAGCCCAGCATGGCGATTGGCAAGAACCGTTGGAAGCGTTGGTAAAAAATTTTGGGGCGTAGGGGAATGTTTGATTGAAGGTAAGAAAAAACACTGCCGTGCCTGCGAAGGCAGGCACCCAGCACACGCATGACACACAAAAAGCAACCGGTGATTGATGGGCCCCTGCCTTCGCAGGGGCGTCAGTTTTTCATTCTTGTTGAAAAAGTTCTAACTCTAAATCGCCTGCTTAAACCACTGGCCCAGGCGACCAAAGGCGCTGGTGCTCAGGCGTTCTTCGCCAAAGCCTGTAATGGTAATGGGCGAGGGGTTAAGCGCCGCATGCAGCAACCCGACAGCGGTGCTGAAGTTGGGGCCGTTCGCCATGTCGGGGTGCGTGCCTTCCAGCAGGCGCGCTTCGGGTGCGTTTTTCCCATGCGCGGCCGAGCGCACAAGTTTAAGCGGCTTGCCAAGGCGCACGGTTTTATCGAGCACGCGTTGGGCCAACTCGCGCATGCCGGGCAATTGGCTGGCGCCGCCTGTAAGCACCACGCGCTTGCCCACCACTTCCTGCAGGCCGCTATCATCTAACTTTTTTTTCACCATCTCAAACACTTCTTCCAGGCGCGGCTGAATAATGCCGGTTAAGTGCGATTTGGGAATTTGCGTGGCATGATCGGGCAGATCATCGCCCATCTGCGGCACCTGAATGGTCTCGCGCTCATCCAGCGCGCTTTTTTGGGCGAAGCCATACAGTGTTTTCAGACGCTCGGCGTGCGCGGTGCTGGTGGTCAGGCCGCGCGCAATATCATTGGTCACGTGCGCCCCCCCCACAGGCACGCTGCCCGTATAAACGCATTGACCTTCAAAAAAAATCGCAAAGGTGGTGGTGCCCGCCCCCATATCAATCATCGTGCAGCCTAAATCGGTTTCATCTTCCACCAAACACGAAAGGCCGCTGGCATAGGAACTGACCACCATCTGATCCACTTCCAAATGGCTGCGCGCCACAGCGGCCGCCAGCGTGCGCACAGGGCCAAAGGCCGCCGTGATCAGGTGCAGATCAACCCCCAGTTTTTGCCCAATCATGCCCAGCGGATTTTTAATGCCGCGCTGACCATCCAGCCGGTAACTTAGGGGAAGGGCATGAATAATCTCGCGCGCGACATCGCTTTCATCCAGCGATAAATCAGCCGCCTCGCGCATCAGGTGCGCCACTTCGGCCTGGCCCACTTCATGACCCGCCAGCGAAAGATCCAGCGTATAATCTTGGCTGGCCACATGCCCGCCTGAGATGTTGACCACCACGCGATCAATTTCCACATCGGCCATTTGTTCGGCGGCGCTTACCGCCTGGGCGATGGCCTGTTGGGCGGGCTCCATCTGGCTGATAATGCCGGCCTTGATGCCCGACGACAGCAAATGCCCAATCCCCACAATCTGGGCTTGGCCTTCGGCATCGGTGCGCGCAATCAGGCACACAATTTTGCTGGTCCCCACATCCAGCGCGGCCACAAGGCCCGATCCTTTGTGACGTGATGATTTGAAGGGCCAGAGGGTTGAACGGTTCATGGGGTCGATACCTTATCAGAAGAAGGGGGCTGGCGCACCAGCGAGGTGGTGGTGGCGGTTGAGACAGGCGTGGGCGGAATTTTTTCCAACACCATGCGTCCTTCCACGCGCAGATCGATGGTGCGCAGCGAGCGCGAGAGCAGATCATGCTCGGCAATCAGCTGGGCCACCTGGGGCAGAATTATCGAGATATCACCCTCGGGCAGTTTGAGAGTGAGATGATTTTTCAAGATCAGATCAAAGCGCCGCCCCCCCACCCAGTGCGCTTCGGCCAGTTGGTCGCGCAGGGCGGGGAATTGCCGCCACGCCTTCATCAGCCGCCCCACCTGCGATGACGCGCCATCACCCACCATCAGCGGAAGCTGGGTAAAAGGTGCGCCATTGATGGTGGGAATCACATCGCCCTGCTGGTCGATCAGCACAATGGTCTGATCGGCGCCCCGCCAGCGCGCGGCAGGAATACGTTCATGCAGCGTGACCACCAGCGTATCGGGCCATTGGCGGCGCACATGGGCCGATTGCACCCAGGGCAGTTGTTGAAGCCGCGTTTGAATCTCTAATAAATTTAACCCCAGCAGTGGCGTATTTTTTGTCATGGCCAGCGCGGCGCTGATGTGGTCGGGCGGTGTCAGGCGGCGCCCACCCACCAGCACATGGTCGGCGCGCATGCCCTTGCGGGCGGTTTCGGCCACCAGCCACGGCATGATGCTGGGCATTTGCGGCCGCCATCCCGAAAAATGAATGGCCAGATAAGAGCCCGACAGCACAAGCACCACCAGCGCCGCCCAGAACACATGCCGGTGCAGACCTTGTTGCGAACGTTTGGATCGTTTGTGGGGTTTTTTTCCCATACTGATTTGCGATGTTATCACATCATGCGACAGGGCAAAAACAGGGCAGAAATCAGGCCTGTGGTTTATTGCCCTGGCCCGCGATTGTTGCGTCCCCCCGGCAGGCCGGGGCGGCCGATGCCGCCAAACAGCTCTTGAAACAGGCTGTTTTCGCGCCCCAGCGTGGGTGTGCGCTCGGTTTCAGGGTCAAGGCTGGCGCGGGGGGCGCTGTTCAGATTATCAATCGCCGTCACTTTGCCATCGTCGCCAAAACGAATCCGCACCGATGTATGGGCCGCCACATCGGGCCTGAAAAAGGCGGTTTGCTCGGTTGTCTGGCCTACGTAATACCAGGTGTTTTCATCAAAATCGGCCACATAGGTGGGGGTGCCCAGCACATTGGCCACATCATCGCGCGTGCTGGTGCCGACCGAAAGTTGCGCCAGTTTATCAGCATCAACCAAATGCCCGCGGTTGGTCATGGCGGGCGCGCAGGCTGACAGCAGCAAAACGATGACGAGCACAAGTTTTTTCATCGTCACAAAATAACACTAGGTGCGTTTGATGCAAATCGGCATAATGCAGGCATGAAAAAGCCCGCCCCCGAATATTCATTCATGGTGCAGGTGCTGAGGTTGAAACCCTCGGGCGAGGTGTGTCAGCTGAACGCCCCCGAACCGGCACGACGCGCCCTTTGTCACCGGCTCGATCTGCTGTCGCTCGATTCGCTGACAGCCACCCTCACGCTGACGCCTGAAGGATCATCGCAAAACGTGGCGGCGCGGGGCGTGTGGTCGGCGCGTTATGCGCAGCGCTGTGTAGTGACGCTGGAAGCTGTGGCGGTGGTGCGCCATAATATTCCCCTTCATGCGGTGTTCATGCCCCGCGCGGCCATGCCCGATGATGTATCGTTGGAGGATGACGAAGATATCGAAGAAATTCCAGCAAACGGCGAAATGGATGTGGGCGAATGGGTGGTGCAGCATCTGGCGGCCCAGCTTGATCCTTATCCACGCAGGCCCGATGCGGTGTTTGAAGGCGTGAAGGGTGATGATGCGCGCCAGCCTTTCGCCACGCTGATCGATATTCGTGACAAGCTGCCCAAAGGCAAACAATAGCGCGCGTGCGCGTGCGGTTGGTTCTGCCTGATCAGAGCGCTTATTATATATGCGTCAACATCTCCCTAAAGCAGCCACAAAAAAACTGTGCCCAGCACAATGCGATACCATGCAAACGGCGCAAAGCCGTGGCGTCCCACAAACGCGATAAGATTTTTAACAACAAACAGCGCCGAAAAAAACGCAAACATCAGCCCCACGCCAATCACCGCCGCATCATGGCTGACCAGCAGGGTGTGGTTTTTATAAAGGTCATAGACTGTGGCCGCCAGCAGCGTGGGCACCGACAGAAGAAACGAAAATTCGGTGGCCACCTTGCGTTCAATGCCGCACAAAAGCGCTGTCATGATGGTGGCGCCCGACCGGCTGACCCCAGGCACAAGGGCCAGACACTGGCCAAGACCAATGATAAGCCCCTGACGCCGCGTGATGGTTTCGGTGGTGCTGACCCTGGCGTTGGGCTTAAATTTTTCGATGATCAGCATGGCGATGCCCCCCACAATGAGGGCCGAGGCGACCACAGCAGGGCTGAACAAAACCTGTTTAATATAATCGTGCAACAGCGCGCCCAGGCCCAGGGCCGGCGCAAACCCCAGCGCGATGGTGATGATTTGCTGGCGCGCAAACTTATCGTGCGGCCAGCGCGTGAGTAACCCCCACATTTTTTCAAAATACACGGTCATGATGGCCAGAATGGCCCCCACCTGCACAGCGACTTCAAACACTTTGCCAGGGGGGGCGGCAAATCCCAGCACATCGATGGCCAAGATCAGGTGCCCGGTCGATGAGACCGGCAAAAATTCGGTCACGCCCTCCAGCACGCCCAAAAAGGCCGCCTGAAGATAAATTGTGGGGAATTCCATACCCTAAGCTGCTTGCATTAAATCGGCCAGCTTGTCGAGCAGATAGTTGGCATCATCAGGTTCAAGATCATCGCAGTGGGTGAGGATGCGTTCAAGCACGCGCTGGCGATATCGTTCAAGATCGCGGGTGCCGCCATCAAAACCCGTTTCGTGCACAACGGCCAGGGCGGTGCGCACCACGCCAAAAAAAGCCATGGGCAGCCCGCTTTTTTGATACAGCGACCGAAGCCCTAGCGCGCCCGCATCGTGAATAAGAATGCGCGCGTTGATCAGCGGCACCTGCGAGAGCTCGGCCATCGCGACTTCAAAAAAACCCACATCGCCCATGCACAGCGCGCGCATAATCAGCGATGGCGTCAGGCGTTCGTTTTTAATCAGCTGCTGAATGAGTTTTTCAAGGTCATGATCGCTGGCCTGTGTCACAAGGCCGATGGTGGCCCGCTCGCGCGATTGCATAATCAAATCGGCCGCTGTCTGGGGCGAGAGTTCGTGGTGCGAGACCAGATAATCTTTCAGGCGATTAGACACCACATTGACCAGTTTTTCGGCCACCGTGGGGGGCAGTTTTTTGCGCGTCACAATCGCTTCCTGAAATTCGGGTTTGGCGCTAAATTTATCCAGCGCTTTTTCATACGATTGTTCGGCAATCATGGCGCCTTCGTTGGCCACCAGCGTGGTCACCACTTTTTCGCTGCCTTTTTCAACCAGCGCGGCCGACACGCTCTCAGACACCACCGCGCGTTTGGCCACGGCCACCTGTTTTTGCTCTGATCCCTGGCGAATAATCTCGACCAAATCCTGCTCGCTCAGCAGGGTGCTGTCTTGCAGAATGGGCAGGGCCACCTGTTCCACATCGTGGGCCAGTTTTTTGGCCACGTCGGGGGGCACGCGCTGCGCCTTGCGGATGCTGAGGGCCAAACTTTCGCGCACCACCACCGCCACGTCTTGGGCCAGGATGCGAATAATATCTTGCGCCAGCGAAAGTTCGCTGTCGGTCAGCGCGGTGCTGTCAAGATCAAGCCCGATTTTTCCGGCCACTTTGGCGCGTTCATCGGGGGCGGGGTTGGTCAGCAGCCGCTCGACGTCGGCTTTGGTCAGTTGGGTGGCCATCAACCCCGCAGCCTGCCCCAACCAAGGTTATCATTTGGTTAAGCGGCCTTCTCTTGGGCAGAGACAGGGGTTTTCAGCACCTCTTGCAGTTCGGCCCATTCGCGCTTGGTCAGGCCCGAATTTTCTTGGCTCACGCTCTCGCCGGCCAGCAGGCGCTGCACCACCTGAAGGCCTGTGCGCGACAGCTGCGCCGCCCCCATGCGATATTCCATAAAGGCTTTGTGTGTCAGGGGCACCCAGCGCTTCAGGGTTTCCAGCATCACCTCGGCGTACACCCGAATTTCATACTGGGCGTGACTATCGGCGCGCAGACGCAAAAAGTGCATCAGGTTGTGCAAATCGGTTTTCCAATACCACTGCGTATAATAATTCAGGTTCAGGTTCATGCGCGCCAATTCGCGGGCCAGGCCTTGGGTGGCGTCTCCATCCTCGCCGCCGTCGGCGCCTTTCAGGCCCAGCATGCTGGCGTAACTGGCGTAACAACGCTCGGCATCCTCCTTCAGCAAATCCATCACGCGCTTGGCGTCGGCGCCTTCCAAAACATCGCCGCGACCTTGCCTGTTATCTTTCGATTGTTTGGCCAAATGTTGCGGCGCGGGCAAATAAAATTCTTTATCAAGAATGGAATAGCGCGCCGAGTATTCGTTCACATTCGCGGTGCGGTGGCGGATCCATTGGCGCGCCACAAAAATGGGCAATTTTACATGATATTTAATCTCGCACATCTCAAACGGCGTGCTGTGCCAGTGACGCATCAGATAATTGATCAGCCCCGCATCCTCGTTCACTTTTTTGGTGCCGCGGCCATAGGAAACGCGCGCCGCCTGCACAATGGCGCTGTCATCGCCCATATAATCGATCACGCGCACAAAACCATGATCCAGCACCGGCAGGGCATCATATAAAATGTCTTCCAGCGCGGGCGAGACAACGCGCCGCGTGGTGTTGGCCGTTTGGCGCAGGGTGTCGATCTCGCTTTGCTGTTCGGCGGTAATGGTGGAGACATTGGGGCTGGCGTGATGGGGGCTGGCGTTGCTCATGGCGCTCTCTCAATCTCTTGAATCGCTGATGCTCTCAGCATAGCCCCCAACATTACGCCCGACAAATGCGATGGTCGGGCGGCTGATGGACATCACAGGAACAGAAAAAACTGACGCCCCTGCGAAGGCAGGGGCCCATCACGCATACGTTACTCTTGTGTTTCAATTGGGTGATGGGTGCCTGCTGGAGTTTACCCTCGCGCAGGCGGGGGCAGGCACAGCAGTGCTATGAATGCATGCTAACCCCAACGCAACCACAAAACGGCATCATGCCGGCCTTCGCCGGCATGACGATGGTGTGGGTGGATCCGTTGTCCAGAATGAATAGTCCTGACCCTAACCTTTATCGTCTTCAACCTCGGGCAGGGGTTCGGCAAAGGGTTGTTCGCCCAGGTCAAAATCGGGCTGGGCGGGTTGATCGGTGGGCGTGCCAAAGCCAATAATCACGCCGCTTTCTTCGTCGGCTGTGTCTTCATCCTCAATCACAATCGGGGCCGATGATGCATCGTCCAAATCCACGCTGCTGCCCATTTCTCTGGCCAGTTCGGTATCGGCGCGCTGGGCGCGGCGGCGGGCGATTGTTAAGGCCGCGTCCAAATCGGCCCGATTGCACAAATCAAGCAGCAGCGGATCACGCGGTTTGATGTTGGCAATGTTCCAGTGCTGGCGATCGCGCAGTTTGGTAATGGTGTCTTTGGTGGTGCCAATCAGCTTGGCAATTTGCGCGTCTGAAAGTTCGGGATAGGTTTTGAGCAGGAACATAATGCCATCGGGTTTGTCAGCGCGTTTGGATACGGGCGTATAGCGCGGCCCCTTGCTGCGCGCCTGCGGCAGCGGCAGATTGTGCGTTGAAATTTTCAGGCGTGTGTCGGGGTCCTGCTCGCAGCGCTTAATTTCATCGTCACTCAGCTGACCTTGCTGCACGGGGCTGATGCCCACAATGCCCACGTTCACTTCGCCATCGGCAATGGCTTTCACTTCCAGTTCGTGCAGGCCGCAAAAGTCGGCAATCTGCTGAAAGGTCAGCGCGGTATGATCAACCAGCCACACAGCGGTGGCTTTGGGCATCAGGGGCAAAGGTTGCGGTTTGGCCATTGTCGTCTCCTTTCCCCGTTTTTCAGGCATGGCAAGGGGCTTGGCGCCAGCCAAGCCAATAATCCTCACGACATGTTGGGGATAGCGCAATATGCCCTTTTTAGGGATTGACTGCAAGAATAATTTTCCCCGCATGTTGGCCGCTTTCCATGCGGGTGTGGGCGTCTGCGGCCTGTTCAAGCAAAAAAACCCGGTCAATCACGGGTTTGATGGCGCTCTGGGCCACCATGGGCCAGAAAAGTTGGGCCATTCCCTGCACCAGTGTGGCCTTTTCGGCGGCCGTGCGGGGGCGCAGGGTGTTGCCGGTCAGGGTCAGCTGTTTCATCATCACGCGGGCCATATCAATGGGGGCCGTGCGCCCCAGCTGATAGGCGATGCTGATATGAATACCCCCCTGTCGCAGCAGTTGAAGGTGTGGGTTCACCGCCGCACCCCCCAGCATATCCAGCACCACATGCACGCCCTGGGGGGCTGCTTTCTGCGCCTCCTCCAGCACAGAGTGCGTGCGGTAATTGATGGCCCGCACGGCCCCCAGTTTTTCACACAAGCGGCATTTATCGTCGGTGCCTGCGGTTGTGATCACGGTCACGCCTATCTGATGCAGCATTTGAATGGCCATGGTGCCAAGGCCGCTGGCCCCGCCTGTGATCAAAACTGTCTGCCCCTTTTCCACGCCGCCCGTGACACATAAATTTTGGTACACGGTTGTCATCGCCTCCATCAGCGCGGCGCCTTGAATAAAATTGATGGTGTCAGGCAATGGCAGAACCTGGCCCACAGGCGCCACCGCAACATCAGCATAGCCCCCGCCATCCAGCAGGGCCGCCACGCGCTGGCCAAGGCGAAAAGTATCAACCCCCTGGCCCAGCGCTTCCACAACCCCTGCGCCCTCTAACCCCAGCACGGGGTTGGCCCCTGGCGGTGGCGCATAATGCCCCTGGCGCTGCAAAATATCGGCGCGGTTAATGCCCGCCGCATGAAGCGTGATCAGCACCTGACCGGGGGCGGGCACGGGCACAGGCGCTGTGGCCGCACGCAGCACGTGGGGCGCCCCGTATTCAGATATTTCGATGACACGCATAAGAATGGTATAAGGCACAATGCCCATCGCGACAAAGGATAACCATGATCAACCCCGACGAGCTTGAACCCCAGAAAGCAAAAGTGGCCCCCAAAAACCTTGAGGTGATGTCGGTGGGCGATTTGCGCGATTATATTGCGGCCCTGACGGTTGAGATGGCGCGGGCCGAGGCCATGATCCAGCAGAAGGAAGCGCACCGCAGCGGGATCGAGGCGTTGTTCAAAAAATAATGTCGGCACAGCGCCTTACGCCCCAGCATGTGCTAGATGCCTATAAGATGGGGATTTTTCCCATGGCCGACAGCGCCACAAGCCATGATCTTCACTGGTATCGCCCGCCGCTGCGCGCGCTGTTGCCGGTTGATCATTTTCATGTGCCCACGCGCCTGAGGCGGTGGATGAAACACACAACCCTGCGCGTGACATTTGACCAGGCTTTTGCTGAGGTTATTCGGGCCTGTGGTACACGCACGGCCACACGACGCGAGACGTGGATTAATGCCGAAATCATTCATCTTTTTACCCAACTTCATGTCATGGGTCATGCCCATAGTGTGGAGGTGTGGCGGGGCGATGCGCTGGTGGGCGGGCTTTATGGTCTGCACCTGGGGGCGGCCTTTTTTGGCGAGAGCATGTTCAGTCGCGAAACAAACGCCAGCAAACTGGCTTTGGTGCGATTGGTAGAACATCTGCAGCGGCAGAATTTTACGCTACTCGATGCGCAGTTCAGCAACCCGCATCTGACCCAGTTTGGCCTTTATGAAATCTCGCAAGAAAATTATGAAAAGCAGTTACAAAACGCTTTAATGGTGGAAAGAAAATTTATGTCATTCATGGGGTTGGGGGCGTAACCTTGGGTGATGTGTAACATAAAGTGTTTTCATAAACCGCATTGACATTTTGCCCGCGCGCCGCCATGAAGGGTGTCATTCCCTTTCTTCGGGTGCGTAGCTCAGCGGCAGAGCACTGCCTTCACACGGCAGGGGCCACAGGTTCAATCCCTGTCGCACCCACCATTTTTTTATGATAGAATGAAACCATGCCATATGTTTTTGTTCATCAGTGTGCGGGGCTGGTGTTGGCCGCCATGCTTGTGGTGGCGGTGGTGCTTATTCACTACGAGGCGCTGCGGCTGATCTCTGATAAACTGCTGCCCTGGGCGCAGCGTCATTGGCATGACAGGCGCACGCTGGTGCTGATGATTTTGGCGCTGCTGCTTTCACATGTGCTGCAAATATGGGTTTTTGGCGTGGGCACCATGCTGATCGCCGAGGATGGCACGCTGGGCACGCTGATGGGGCCGCATGATCACCAGTTGTGGGATTATATTTATTTCTCGGCGGTTAATTACACATCGCTGGGCTATGGCGATTTGACGGCCATAGGCCCCCTCCGGCTGATCGGCGTCAGCGAAACCCTGACAGGCATGCTGATGATCGCGTGGTCAGCCTCGTTCACCTACATCACCATGGAACATTTATGGAAAAGCAGGAGGGGGTAACCCCTATAACTACTCCCGGCGCTGGCCTATCAGTTGCAAAAGGAACTGGAAGGCGTTGATAAAGTTGAGGTAAAGGCTGAGCGCACCCATAAGCGCCAGTTTGCCGTTGGCTTCGTCGCCCCAGTGCTCGGCATAGGTTTGTTTAATGCGCTGGGTATCCCACGCAGTGAGAAGGGTGAAAATGGCCACACCCGCCACCGACATGATCCATTGCAGCATGCTGCTGCTTTCGCCCGTAAACAGGGCCAGACCAATGTTAACCAGCGACGCAATCATCAGGCCAAACACGCCCATCATCAAAAAGGCGCCCATTTTTGAAAGATCAGCCTTGGTGGTATAGCCCCACAGCGTCATGGCGCCAAAGGTTGCGGCCGTAATGAAAAAGGCGCGGGCCACGCTTTCGCCCGTATAGACCAGAAAAACACTGGCCAGCGAAAGACCCATGCTGGCGCAGAAGGCCCAGAAAATGCCCTGCGCCGCGCCCAGCGAAAGCCTGTCGATGCGGAAGGAAAGAAACATCATAAAGCCAAGCGGCGCCAGCATAAACAGAAAGCCCAGCGGGCTGGCAATAACAGGGGCGGCAAAGGTGGCCATCAGCCAGGCGACAACACCGCTGAGGCCCACACCGGCCCCCATATATTGATAGACGCGCAGCATGTGGGCGCGAAGACCGGCATCAAACGCCACTTGGTCGGTGGCTTGCGACGCATAAGAAAAGGCACGTTGGTTCATGGTTTCTCCCTTACCTTGACTATATAGTAGGTTAACCACGTTTTTCAAGTAAAAAAGGACAAAATTTGTACGGTATGTAAGTATTTGATGATGCAGAGGTATTGTGTTTAGAAAGATATGAAAGTCATGAACAATATTCAAACCGAATTTATTTCATGCCCCAAGGTGCGGCAGCTGGAAGAAAAGCTGGCCGATGAAGCCACGTTAGATGGCATTGGGACGCCAAGATTTTATAACAGTCGTTTAATGCCTATTGATCATCAAGAAAACAAGCGTATTTGTCGTGAACTGAAGCTTATTTTTGCTTTGTTAATGAAAACCGTGGCCAGAGTTGTTCGAGAAAAAGATTATGAGGGTTTTTGTTTCCCACCAGAGGTGATCAAAGCCATTGAAAAATCATGGACTGATCAAGACCCTTTCATTATTGGTCGCTTTGATATTCGGTATGAACCAGGAAAGCCGCTGCTGTGTTATGAGATGAATGTTTCATGTACAGGACATATTGCCGAGATGTATATGCGTGAGATTTTTTTGCCCCACGTCATAGAAGATGCAAAGCCAAACGTTATCCTCGGCAGGCATTTAAGAGCTGTTTGGAAAAATGTGGCGAGACATATGGAAAATGCCAGAGTTAACTATATTGCCGAGCCGAATAATGATGATCAAGATGCTGCGATTGTATGTGCGCTTGGGGCAGAGAGCAGCGGCCTGAGATTTCACGACGCACTGAACCTGAGATGGAAAAGAGTTGATAAAGAAGTTTCAGATAGCAGGAGTATTTCTTTTCTTAAAGCAGGCATAGAATTTTATCCACGCAGTCCAACTGTTGTTGGTCAGGCCGATGTCTTTTACATGTGGCATCAAATTGTAAGGCGCAAAGGGCAAAAAATGTTCCCTGCGCCATGGACGTTGTTGTTAGATAATAAGGCCATCTGGGCTCATGTATGGAAGGATAATGTGGGACACCCAAACCTTATACCCACAACATTTGATTTCAATGATTTTATGCCCGGCGGTGTTTTGCATGAGGGGGGCAATAACCAAATCAGGGCCAAACCTGTTTTTTCATGTGCTGGTGCCGGTCAAACCAACTACTATCAAGATAGAAATATTCCTTATGGTGTTGATACAGAATGCGCATCTGGCAAAATATTCTCTGCCTACAGACCTGAATATAAAATTGATCATATTGATAGACTAAAAGGGTGGGCTTTTGTGGTTGGCGATGGTGAGGCGGTAAAATATGACCTACGTAGCGACAACATTTATTGTTCTTATGTGAAAAAGCCATCGGGCGCGGCATCGCCTAGGCCAGATTTGTAATATTCCTCATCCCCCATTGCAGAATATCACGCGCCAGGGGGGCGGCCACAGCACCGCCGCCGCCGCCATGTTCCACAATCACGCTCATGGCCAGCTGGGGTTTATCGTGCGGGGCGTAACCCACAAACAGGGCGTGGTCGCGCTCGCGCCAGGGGCGCAGGTGGTTGGGAATAATCCCTGAGGCGCGCTCGGCCTTTGAAATGCTGCGCACCTGCGATGTGCCTGTTTTGCCCCCCCATGTCAGGCCATCTTCCATGCGGTGGGCCGAGGCGGTGCCCGCCACTGTGACAGCGTGACACGCATCGACCATCGATGTCAGCGCCTCAGGCGACAGGCCAAGACTGCGCGGTGTCTCAACATCACGCGACAGTTGCAGATGCGGCTGCACAGCAAAGCCGCCGTTGCACATACGCGCCATCATCACCGCCAACTGCAGGGGCGTGGCCAGCATAAACCCCTGGCCGATGGCATTAATCAACGTCTCGCCCGCCTGCCACATCTCGCGCTTGCGGGTCAGTTTCCACACCGTATCGGGCACCAGGCCGGCGCGTTCGTGCACCAGCTCAATGCCGGTTTTTTCGCCCATGCCAAAACGCCGCGCCATGCTGGCGATTTTATCGATGCCGGTGCGCCGCCCCATCTCATAAAAATAGGTATCGCAACTTTGGGCGATGGCCTGACGCAGGCCCACCGTGCCATGACCGCCTTTTTTCCAGCAGTGAAAACGATGCGATCCCAGGTCATAATGTCCGGGGCAGAAAACAGTTTTGTGGGGGCGGATCACGCCGGCTTCCCACCCCGCCAGCGCCGTGATCATTTTGAAGGTCGAGCCGGGGGCAAACTGCCCTGCGATGCATTTGTTAGACAGCGGGTTGCGTTCATCGGCCATATAGGCGTTCCAGTCATCTGACCGAATGCCAAACGTGAATTTATTCGGATCAAACGACGGGGTCGAGCACAAGGCCAGCACCGCCCCTGTGCGCGCATGCAGCACAACAGCGGCGGCACTTTCGGTGGTCGAGAGGCGTTCGTGCACATATTGCTGCAACCCTGCATGCAGGGTCAGCGACACATGCTGGCCCTGACGCGGCGGCACGTTGGCTATGTCGCGCATCACTTCGCCGTGCGCGTTCACTTCCATTTCCTTGCGGCCGGGCTGACCGCGCAGGGTTTCATCCAGCGATTTTTCAAGGCCCGATTTCCCAATTCTGAATCCTGGCACGCGCAAAATGGGTGCGGTGCTTTGCTGCTGTTCTTCTTCGGTCACTAATCCGACATAGCCCAGCACATGGCTTGTCACCTCGCCCAGCGGATAATGGCGCACTTCGCCTGGAAGAATTTCAAGGGTAGGAAGCTGGTGGGCCTGTAATTCCAGTCGCGTCAGTTCATCCCACGTCAGGCTTTCAAACACCATCAGGCCCTGGGGGCTTCGGTGCTGCCGCCATTCGCGCATCAGTTTTTGCCGCATCGCCTCACCCAGCGGCACCACGCCTTCCACAATGGCCAGCGTTTTTGTCAGGTCATCGAGGCTGGCGGGGTGGATGATGGCCTTGAAACTTTGGGTGGTGTTGGCGATCACAACGCCGCTTCTGTCTAAAATTTGACCGCGCGGCGGCGCGATCAGGCGAAGTTGCAGGCGGTTGTTGTCGGCCAGCTGCTGAAATTTTTCAGATTCGATCAGCTGCAGCTGCACCATGCGGCCTGTGAGCAGGGCCATGGCCAGCGCCTGTGCGCCGCCCACCACAAAGGCGCGGCGGGTGAAGGTGCGTCCACGATCGAGATCAAGACTGGGCATGGAAAAGATTTAGGCGCGGATGCTTTTGCGCGCAAACAGCGTGGCCAGCAGCGGAAACACAAGCGCGGTCAGCAGAACCTGCGCCGCCAGAAGTGGCCAGTGAGGCTGGTGGCTGAGCAGCGCCGCGATGAACGCGGCAACTGCCAGCACCACCGCAGCCCCCGCCCACAGCAGCAGGAAGGAGTAAGAAAGGATGACGCTGCGCAGAGAGAGGGTTGCCTCGTGAATGATGAGCAACAGAAGCGTATGAAGCCCAAAGGGAGATGGCAGCAGCGCATCCATGCACAGGCCCGCCGCCACGGCATAGAATCGCTGCACCACATCGGGCCTGTGCATTACCCAATAGTAATAGACAATATAAACAAGCCCGGCACCATCAAGGTGCGTGGGCAGAATGCCCGCCACCGCGGCCGCCACGGCCAGAACCAAGCACAAAGCGGGCAGCATCGATGACAGAAAAGGGGCAGAGCGCGCGCGCATCATGGTGTGGCGGGCGGCTGCCACGGTTTTTTCAACAATACATAATCAAGCGCATGCCCGTTGACCGCGGGATTGATCATCCATTTGCCTTTGTGCGGCACCACGGTGCCCACCACCATATCGGGTGGGAAAATTCCCCCATCACCCGACGTGACAACCAGCGTGCCCGCGGTCAGATCGGGCGCATC
>RFNS01000153.1 GCA_009927055.1 Alphaproteobacteria bacterium
ATTTGCCTCCTATACGGTCACTGCCGAGTTGTGCGTCGTCAGCGGGCTGGCAAGGTATTCCTCGATCGTCATCACGCCACCGTTCACGCCGCGCTGGTGGTTGTGGGCACGGCACTCAATCTGGCCGTTCTCAACGGTGTCGGCACCGCCCCTTGATCGCGGAATGATGTGCCCCCACTCGGCGTGCTCGCAGCACGGACCCTTGCCGCGATTCTTGAAGTAGCAAGTGTCGCCGTGGGCCAGCGCGACCATGACTTTCATGCGGCTCGCGCGGCTCTTGCGGTACTGCATCGACCAGTGCAGCACGTCGTCAATCGACCACGGGAAATTGCTGTCGCCAAAGAGATGAAGCCACTGCCAAAAAACCTGCCCAACGGCCTTGTGCCGGTCGCCCGATCGCGTCCTGTCGCGGCCGCCAAGGTTGGCGCGGTGAATTGCCATGCACAATTGCATCTCGCTGAACGTCATGACGCTGTAATCCTTTTGGTGGCGATATCCGCAAACGCCTCGCTCTTCTCAATCCCGATGTACTTCCTGCCGTTTCGTACGGACGCGACGCCAGTCGTTCCGCTGCCATTGAACGGGTCCACAACAAGATCTCCTGGCATCGACGCACACAGCACGATCGGCTCGACAAGTGCCAGCGGAAGCTGCGTCGGAAAGTCCGGAATCCGCTCGCTACACGTTCCCGTTAGCCTCGGTATCTGCCAAACGTCGTCCCACAGCTTCCCGCCTGAAGCAGCGCGACTGTCGCCATACTTCGTCTGCCGGTCGCTTGGCCTTGTTACTGCCTCCTGGTTGAACACGAACGACGACGGATCTTTCACGGCGTAGAAGATATGGCGGCTGGTCCGGTTGAACTTGTTCGAGCAGTTCACGCCGAACGTCTCGTACCACTTGATCCACGAACGGATCGTGAATCCCGCCTCTTTGATCGCGACGGCGTACTCTGCGGCGTACTCGTCGCCGATCATCACCCACGCAGACCCGTCCTCAGTTAGGCATTCCCAGCACAAGGCAAGCCAGTTGGAGAACCACGACATGTACTCGTCGTCGTCAAGCCTGTCGGCTTTCGCGCCACCGCCGTAGTCGATGCCGATGTTGTATGGCGGATCTGTAAAGATGAGCCGCGCCGGGCCGTGCTCGTCACGGACGGATTCCAGGCCGTCCATCACATCGACGTTCAAAATCGACCAATTCGGCCGATCCGATTCGTGACGCTCGACAGCAGCCTTTGCTGCCGCCTCTTCGAGCTCCTGGCGGCGCTTGGTGCTGCGAATCTCGCGGAGTGCCTCGGCCGGCTTCATCTCTCCGGCCACGACCTTCCTCTCAAGGTCTGGCCGCTTAGCGATCTGGTCGGCGCGGGCCATAGTCGCTGGTGACACCTTCGCCTCGGCTGCGCGGGCTTCTCGGGCGACGTGCTTCTTCGCCGATGGTGGATCACGATGATCCACTACCGGCTTCTTCTCAACCCTTCCGGCGGCATCGCGCGGCTGCGATTTGACAGCCTCCGACTTCTTGCGGTTGCCTTCCTCTGCAATCTTTGCGAGCCGCTTTGCCCACTTCGCCGACCCGTCTTCGCAACGCTTGAAAATCAAAGCGCGAACAGTGGCTTCTAGGTCGCGACGAGCCCCGTTTAGCGACCACGCGAACGCCCACGGGTCGCCGCTGTATTCACGCGTTTCAGGCTCAATGCCAAGGTCAATGCACGCGCGGTAACGGTTCCGGCCGTCGAGGATCATTCCGTCGCACAGCGTGATCGGCTCGCGCTGGCCGTTTGCCGC
>RFNS01000152.1 GCA_009927055.1 Alphaproteobacteria bacterium
GGTTGCTCGTAGTCAGCCAAAAATAGGAGTCCCTTATGCAAGATAAGATTGTTAGTATTTCAATAAGTAAAAATGAAGCATGGAAACTTCTTGATGCTATTAAAAGCTATCAGAAAGATTATGCTCTTACTGGTCCTACAAATAAAATCTTTGATAATCTTACTAAAAAACTCAACGGGATTGTTAGTAATTGATTTGTGAAATCCAGAAATGGTCAATAGGTGGGTGATGAAGGATTGATCAGTCTCTGGACTTCTACACTATCATATATCATGGTGGTGGCGATGTCAAGAAGAATGTTGTAGATTCTAAGAGTATAGTGTTATTTAATACTAGTACCCATTATAGTATTCTTATATACTACCTTCGCCGTCTGCACCAATAATAATATAGATTCTTCTATTGTCAATGGTCCAATATCTCTTATGGACCAAATTTTTTTAGTAGTAGTCAGCCTTGACCATACCACCCTTGGTTTTACTATAGGGTAGGTGATGAAAAGATATTTGGATATGGTGATAGTCTCGCCTAATCCTTCGGATTTGTTCTGGTTGTTCATAGTCAGCCAAAAAAGGAAGTTATGAGAAACATTATATTAGCATTTATTTTTATAGTTTGTTGGTCAACACTGTCTCATGCTCAAACAGTAGTAGTCGGACAATATATTCAGCCCGTTGTTCCAATGGTTCAGATAGTACCAGTTGTTCCGGTTCAGGTTTATGTTCCTAGCATTATAGTTCAACCTCAACCATACTATGTATATAACTACTATGTGCCACAACCAGTAGTTGTTCAGAAAAGGTGTTGCTTATTTCCATGGTTAAATACTAATCAAGTTTTCTATACATCGCCGTCTGGCCCAGTTATAAGATACTGACTGTACTATCTAAAGATTTAGGGTCGAAACTTCCCGGCCAATTTTTATAACAAATTTATTGACAACGATCATAGTCAGACTATAATAAATAGTTCTTTCATAGTCCCACCTAAAGTAATGGATTCGGAATTATGGGAACAGTCAGCCAAAATAGGAACTCATTATGTTATATCATACTACCATGATCAAAGACAATAGATGCTTAGACTTGTTATTAACAGAAGATGAAATAGCATGGGCGGTTACGCGAGCATTAAGTCCAAATAATAAAGAGTTTATTAATTCTGAAAAGTGTTGTTCTTGTTGGCCCGTAACAAAACCACCCAAATGTAATTTTTGGACAAGAATCTTAGGAACTTGTATGGAATGTGATTCATGAATCTAATCAAATTTTTTTCATATTTTAACAACAAAATAGTCCTAACATTCATATTAACCATAGTACTAATGATAGTATCAAAGGTTTTTGTTGAATATTCCTTCAGTTTTTATTCAAAAACATATAATAACACCCAATATAACTCTTCTTCTCTGCATAATTCACCACAATAAGGTTATAATTGATCACTTTGTGCTAAATAAATCGGTCAATCTTATTAAAATTCACTTATTTTGTTAGCCCGTGGTGAAAAAATAGATTAAAGGCCAACTTGCCAACGTGTCGATAAATCCTATTGACAACCCTTGTACCGTGTTGTATACTAGTATTACTAGTAGTGGTGTTTTTCTTAAATTAAAGGGGAAAAAGAAGGTTTTGAAATGTACAAGAGTATTCTAATCTCACAGAAAGAAAGCGTTCTATTGGAACAAATTCTGAGAGATTCTCTGCCTAATAGACCAAATGACAGTGTTAATATTCATATTCTGATTAGACATATTTGTGGGCCAAATACCCAATCTAACTCAAATCAGAAGGTTAATTATGGGAAATGAACCACTAATCAAATAGAATCTGTTTTATCACTTTTTAGCCGATTATCATGCTTCCATAAAGGCTGTAAATTAGTATAGTGAAAACATTCCTCTTGTTGTTTTGGATCAGATAGGTCAAAAGAGGAACATGGGCGAATATGGTCAATTTCCCATTCCCCATAATTTAACCAGTTCATTCCATCCATAAACAATGACTCAATATGCTTTTTAAGTTCTTCTGTTTTACATCCTAATAATACCAATGAACTTTCGGATTTATAAATACCAGTTAGGGCTTGTCTGACTCTTGTCCTATGATTATGGATTAATCTTAATGTTGGATCTTTTCTTCTTCTTTCATTCCAATACTTTCTTTGATATTCTCTAAACTTTTCTAATCCTTCTTTGGTTTCTTTCTTTTTTCTTGCTATATTTTTGACTTTAATATTTTGTTCTTTGATTTTGGCTAATTTTATAGGATCCGTAATTTGTGATCTTGGTATATATCTTCTTTTATGTTTTTCTCTTTCATATTCTTTACAGCATTGTAAACACTTAAATTTTGTTTTAAAAAATTGGTCATCTTTTTGTTGACCACAATGTTTACATTTTCTCATAATGAATATCTCCTACTCAATATTTACACCATGAACTCAATTTTTTTCTAAAAATGTTCAAAGTTGGTGTTGACAAATGCCGATGTTATGGTAAACTAGCATCAGAGCAAAATCCTATGAAACCAACAAAATCATATACTGAACTTTATGGCAAACCCCAAGGTAATGAGATGATTTGGGGCAGAATGATTTTACGAATGATTGGGATTCACAGATTTGAGAAAGTGGCCTATTTTGATAGTTATCTACAGGCTAATGAAGTATTCTATGAATGGATTAGAGAGAATAAATAATGAGCAAAGAAGCAATTATCTGGACTTTAGGAGCATGGTTTGGTGGAAGTTTAGTGGGATTAATTATGTCTATTTTGTTTAGTATAATATTCTCTAAAATATCGAGATGACTTTGGAGTAAAATAATGATTTATTACAGAATTGAGCATCGTAGCGAAGCATTTGATAGTTTAGTAGAAATTCTGGAAACTAATTTTGGTATTCATGTTTATGAAGATGATATTGCTGCACCGGAAAGGGCTTTTATTGTAAGTAATAAACCAATAGAAAATCCTAGCAAAGCATTTAAATCCTTTTATAGCGAAAGTAAATAGTGAATATTAATCTTGATAAGCATGAAATTGATCTAATTCTTGACTCTCTGGAAAGTTACCAACTTGATATTGAGCATGGGAATAAGAATGGTCATGAGTATGCTTGGACTGAAGTTGAGGTAGAGATTTTGGCCGATTTCATTAAAGAATTTGTGGAGAATAATCCATGAGAAAAGACTATGCTAATCTTTACGATGGACTGATTGAAATTCTTCATAATCCTAATATTACTAATAACTGTTATTTGATTAGGCTAATGAATTATTCTAATGAAAAAATTGAGATGATGATTAATAGGGAAGATATGGGGCGATTAGCCGAATTGTTTAATAGAATATTGGAGGAAAATAAATGACAATAAAGTCTGGACATCACTATTTTGATGAAAATCAGAATATGAACTTTTTTATCAAAAATAC
>RFNS01000055.1 GCA_009927055.1 Alphaproteobacteria bacterium
GGTGGAGGTTTAACACCAAATAATAACGATGGTGGAGCTGGTGGTTCAGGTGTTGCTATAATAAGATTTAATTCATCAAACTTATCTGATGTATCTATTATTAATCAACATCCTAAAATAATACATAATTATTCAATTGGAACATCAATTAATATAAATGGACAGCAATCATATTATTATCAATTTACTTCTAATAATGGAAACTATATTATGTTTCCTCAAGATACTTTGTGCGATATATTTATGATTGGCGGAGGAGGAGGTGGTGGTAGAGGATATGGAGGTGGTGGTGGTGCAGGTTCGTATTGTTATACAACCCAATTATTTTTAAAAAATACTGTATATGAATTAGGGGTTGGTGCTGGTGGTACAGGACAAAATGCAGATAGTGTTGTTGGTAAAGCAGGCGGAGATACTTATATAAAAATATTAGATGATACTAATTATGTAAAAATAGTTAAAGGTGGAGGATATGGTGGTGGATTTGCAGCTTTAAATGGAGGTACAGGTGGTTGTGGTGGCGGTGGTTATGGTTGGAATAATAATACAGGTAGTAATATAACAACACCAGGTGGTAATATAATAAATAATAGTTTAACAAATAATGGTATTGGATTTTGCGGTGGTAAAGGTATAAATAATTATAATGGTAATGCCCTAGCGGGTGGCGGTGGTGGTGGATGTGCAAGTCCTGGTACTGATTACAGTGGTATAAATGCTGGGAATGGAGGAGATGGTATTTTAATTGATATTAAAGGTTTTAAAGAAGTGTATGGAGGAGGAGGAGGTGGTGGTGCTTGGGGAGAAAAAAATGGAGCTCCGGGGTATGGTGGAGGAAATTATATTAATAATTTATACATAAATGTAGGTGGTGGAGGAGGTAAAACTTTTTCAACAATTTTTTTACCAGGATGTGGTTCTGATGCCTTAATAAATACTGGTTCGGGAGGTGGTGGTGGTGGTCAATACCCTAGTAATGGTGGAAATGGTAGCAGTGGTACTATTATAATAAGATATAATAATGGCATTTCTTATAATTCGGATATGCCCACTATTTTACATAATAATGTTATCGATATACCAAAGACTATTAGTAATAATATAAGTAACGATTACTATTATCAATTCAATTCAACTACAGGAAATAATAATATAACTTTTAATAAAGAAACAAATTGTGATATATTAGTTGTTGGTGGTGGTGGATCTGG
>RFNS01000200.1 GCA_009927055.1 Alphaproteobacteria bacterium
CGTACGGACAACAAGCCAGACCGTCCTGCAAAAGATGGAGAGTAAAGCCTCCAAGGGAAGCTACTTCCTCCCTTCTTTCTTTCAAAACAAACGAGTTATGAAGTCGCAACAAGAGATAGAAGCCCGACTCTCCGATTGTAAAGCAGAGTACGAGCACCTCAAGGAGTGGAACGAAAAAGCCCTCCAAAAGTATCTGGAAGACAAAAAATACTGGGGTGGAGAGGCTGACAGGTTAGAATACGAATATTCGGGACAACTAATGACCCAGTGCATTAAAGAGATCGAGTTCTTGGAGTGGGTACTAAATACCGAAAACACAGAGATATGAAAAAGGGAATCGATTTCTACTTCGACCTCACCCCCGACCAGCGAACGCAGTGGTACGAAGAAATTAAAGACTCGAATTATGCCAAGCACGTGATGCGTGGGGAGTATATTGACATGGAGGACTTTCTCATATCGTCCTTTATTTGGAACCGCAGTATCAAAGGACACGATTACTGGAAAAGCGTAGCCAATAGTGGCTCAAATCAAATAACAAACGTATGAAAAAAGGAAAACAGTTCTACGAAGACCTCACCCAGAACAGCAAATAGCGTGGCAAGAAGAAGTCAAACACCTCAAGCGTAAGAATGGGTTATTCACGAGGAAGATTTTCGTCGATTGGATCATGCAAATGGAGCACGATAGCGTGTTTGAATTTCTCACTCGTTCGTTCATTTGGTACAACAGTATCATGGGGTACGATTACTGGTACTCCGTAGCTATCGCTCCAACTAAGCGGGAAAGAACGGAAAAACTCGAAGCGCTATCGAAAGTGTTGGCAAAGATCTGGTATTACGGAAATTGGAAATGTGAAACGGCCAACGAAAGAGTTATGCAAATGCTGATGGAGGAATTGGGCCTGTACCCGTTTAAGGACGAAGACGAAATGATAGAAAAAACAGCGGTGGACGAAGACCTATACGTAAAAGCAAAAGCCAGCGTTCCGCTCAAATAATAAACACATGGAAAATAACAAGCAAAAAACAGCAATACAAAGTTTTTGGGATAAAATAGCATTGCAATTATCTATTACGCAAATTAACGAGTTCCTACCTGAATTTGAAAAAGCCAAAAAAATGCACATGGAGCAGGTAATAGAGGCTCACAGAGACGGTAATAAATTCAACGGTTGGGCATTACGACATGAGCATGAACAA
>RFNS01000249.1 GCA_009927055.1 Alphaproteobacteria bacterium
GCCATCTGTAGGCATAGCCACAGGCGCTTCCCACTGAGCATTGGCATTCAGAATCCAAGAAGGAAAGGGCTTGGGAGGCACAAACGCGTCGATGTCTGATCGGTAGGTGTAGCCAATCCCTGCATAGTTCTTTCTGATCTTGCCGTTGTAACTCGTCTGCTTCCACGTTCCACCGAGGATCTTCTCTAAGTGTGCGGCACCGATATGTTCTTTCTCAACACCGCTAGCGTCTGAAGTATCCTTGTTGTCCACTACGACAACACGCAGGACTACGTTGTTTGCATTTAATTCCGCGAAGTGAGCCATCTAAGCCTCCAGCCTAAGTCCGGTTAAATCCATCTCTTCCCCGACCACACCCACAGGAAAGGTATTGAAACTCAGTGAAATTCTTGTTTTTTCGCCCTTGACCTCTGGAACCATGTGTGTCAGTGACGAAGGAAATAAAATTAATCGTCCCAGATATGCTTCAAACCACCAGCTTTCGGAATTATAGGCATTCCAGGTTTCTGGTGGGAACTTGATCTGTTGCCAGCCATCTCGATAAAAATAGATGCGATCTTCTGGATTGGTCTGAACATAGAACACCCCTGAAATGTAGCTGTTGGGGTGAGCATGTTTGTGGTGAAACTGTCCTGGTTCAGAATAATTGCACCAGCTCTGGGTAATCCTTAGACTTACGTTGTGCTTGGGGTTGACGGTAGCCTTAAAGTAATCACCCACAGAATCTTCTAAAAAGGACCTCAATGAGGTTAACGCAGCATCACGCAGCACAAAGTTATTAACGCTGGTGGTATTGCCCTGATTGGGTCGGGTTTCAAGTTCACGAATAAAGAATAATTCTTCAGGTGTAAATTCACGGCCCAGCTCCGCAAAGCCCACGGGCGTAGGAAATAAATTATGCAGATTCACCCAGAGCCTCCTGAAGTTGCTGTTGTTCTAGTCCCATTTTTTCCAGTTGTTCGGGTAGCCACATGGTGGGTATGCTGTCCTCAAATTCTTTGATCTTGTCTATGACCCAATAGACTTCGTCGATGCTGGGACAGGGACGAGGGTCGTCCCAGCGAGTAAATACGTTATTGCTGATTTCCCACTTGGCACCAGGTCTTAACAGGTGCATGGCTGTATCTATGCCCATTAAACGATATACTTTGGTTGTCATGTTACCTCACTTTATGATTAAATGTTGTTGCCTGGACGAAGCAGGTGCATAGCTGTGTCGATGCCTAGAAATTTATAAACTTTTGTAGTCATGTTATTGGTTGATTTTGATGATGACGATACCGGAGCCGCCTGTTCCACCGGTGTGTCCTGCGGCACTGCCAGCACCACCTCCGCCACCTCCTGTGTTTGTTGCAGCCGGACTAGCGTTTCCTGTCATTGTGCCGTCGCCACCACCGCCTATTCCACCTGTACCTCCTGCCCTAGATCCCGTTGTATGTCCACCTCCTCCTCCTCCACCAGCAAAATAATTGCCAGCGCCAGATGAGGCGTTGCCGCTTTTACCGTATCCATTAGCAAAAGAAGGGCCGAGACCACCTGCGCCACCGTTTCCTGCTTGAGAAAAGTTGCTAGGTACCGATCCACCAACGCCGCTTGCACCGCCGCCTCCGCCGCCTCCACCATAAGACATATTGTCCGTATAACCACTACCGCCACCATAACCTTGTAATGGTGAAGTAGATGGTGTGTTTCCCGCCCCACCAGGATTGTTGTTACCGCCGCCTCCACCAGACCCACCACTAGCGCCTGATGGATTTGGAGCGTTCGATGCTCCACCTCCACCACCTCCGGTAGATGTAATAGTAGATAATACTGAATCATTACCATTGGTTCCTCTTGTAGAAGAACCAGAAATTTGACCGGAACCTCCTGAGCCAACTGTAATTGTGTAATCAGTTCCAGCAGTTACGGAAAGTCCTGTTCCAAATCTAAAACCTCCAGCGCCGCCGCCAGCAAAACAACCA
>RFNS01000054.1 GCA_009927055.1 Alphaproteobacteria bacterium
TCCTCAAGGTCCACAGGGTCCACAAGGTGTCACTGGTCCACAAGGACCACAGGGAGTCACTGGTCCACAGGGACCACAAGGACCACAAGGCGTCACTGGTCCACAAGGTCCACAGGGACCACAAGGTGTAACTGGACCTCAAGGTCCACAAGGTGTCACTGGACCTCAAGGTCCGCAAGGTGTTACAGGTCCACAGGGTCCGCAAGGCGTTAGTGGTCCTCAAGGTCCTCAAGGTGTAACAGGACCACAAGGTCCGCAAGGTGTAACTGGTCCACAGGGACCGCAAGGACCGCAAGGTGTGACTGGACCTCAAGGTCCACAAGGTCCTCAAGGAGTTACTGGTCCACAAGGACCACAAGGTCCTCAAGGAGTTACTGGTCCACAAGGACCACAAGGCGTCACTGGTCCTCAAGGTCCGCAAGGTGTTACAGGTCCACAGGGTCCAACTGGTCCAATTGCTGGATCAAATACACAGATCATCTTTAATGATAATGGATCACCTGGCGCTAATGCAAATCTAACATTTAACAAAGCAACAAGTGTTCTTACATCAAACACAATCGTTGCTGCAAATAATATTGCATATGCAAATACAACTGGTGCAGTAAAGGTTGTGACATATTACAATACATCTTCCAATACATTAGATACTGTATTCATTTAATATGAGGCTTGACAGACTTGACAATACGGGTGCGCTTCTAGTACAAGGCGAACTGGATGAAGTGTCTGGTTCGGCAATATCAGCAAATGGTTCTGTTTATCGTGCTGGCGAGTTTGATGAAGTAACAATAAGTCCAATTAGTGGAGGGCTTGCAAGAAGAATTCACTCGAATGGAAAGATTGAAGTTTCAAATTATTTCGATGACTATACGTTTGCAATAAGCCAAGTGATCTCAAGTGGATTGATTTCATACCTCGATATTCAAAACTATCCTGGATCTGGTTCGACTTGGACTGATGCGAGCGGAAATGGTAATGATGCAACTCTTGTAAACACGAGTTATGTTTCTGGTCCACCGCCATACATGCAGTTTAATGGCAGCGCGTATGGATTGATGGGCAATATATTGAGTAAAACCGCATACACAAAGTGTGCGATGATTTACATGGACACGTATTATAGTAACAATATTATTAGCGGTCGCAATGGCGATTATCATGCATTTTGGTTGGGTAGCACAACGAATTTACATGCAGGACATAACGGGAATTGGTATGGAGCGACAGGTTCAACAAGTTTGAGTTTAAATCAGTGGTATTTTGTCGGTTGTACATTTGATACTACGAATGGATTTAAATTATATGTAAATGGTGCTCTTGATGGAACTGATCCAAATCCAACTACATTTTTAGGAGCAGACCCTGGCGATTGTAATGTCGGCGCGTTTGAAGATAACAACAATTTTTACGGAAGAATTCCAGTTGCAATGGTTTATAATCGAGTATTGTCTGACGCAGAAATTCAAGCAACTTTCGAAGTTTTTCGCGGTCGATTTGGCATCTAAT
>RFNS01000282.1 GCA_009927055.1 Alphaproteobacteria bacterium
TTATATACTATTGATAGAATATTACTTTCTTCATTTAATTACAATACACCATTGTTTATTACACCAAATACGTATAACGTATCATTTGACACTATAGGAACAATATCAGTTAATCAATTAAATCAAAATATATTAGCTAAAGATAAGAGTTACCCTATATTAAAAGATGTGATCCCTACAGTATGGTATAAGTTTGACGATGGATCAAATGTTGGTTTAGATAGCATGGGTACTTTAATTTAACAAATTTTCAATACTGTTACTCTTGCTTCAAGTGTTAAAGGTGATTCTGCAGCATTATTCAATGGTACTAATCAATATTTACAAAATTCATCAGCATTTAATCTTAATAGTAAAAGTTTTACAATATCATTTTGGACATATTTAACTAAAACATCTGGTAATAGATATGTTTTAAATATCGGTTCAGTAGCTGCAACCAGACAATTTTTAGCTATTGGATATAAATCTACGCATACATTTTCATTTACTTTTTATGCTGATGATTTAGATACAGACCAATTATATGGCTATGAAGATTTAAATCAATGGACTCATTATACTTGTACTTATGATGTTACTAATAATCAAAGAATTATATACAGAAATGGCCTATTAGTTAAAGTTAATAATTCTGGCGGATCATTAAATACTACAAGTATATTAACTGTGTGTTTTCTATCAACTTTTTCAGAATATTATGGTGGCAGAGTAGACGATCTAAGAATTTATAGTGGTGTTGTCTTGACTAGTTCACAAGTTTTAGAACTGTACAATGGTAGAGTAACTTTTTATAATTCTAATTCTATAAATGATATTAATTCAACAATTACTACAACAAACCCTGCTTACACTATAAATAAATCAATGTTTTACTCAATAAATTATAATACTTTAACTTCTATTGGACCAGATACTTATAATATAAATTTTACGAATGGTATCGTTACAATAACTGAAACAAATCCAAATATAATAACAGATAAGAGTTATCCTATATTAAAAGATTTTTCAGGAAATACAATAGCACCAACAGCATGGTATGCATTTGATACAAGTACAAATATTGGATTAGATAGCATTGGATTATATAATATGACAAATAATGGATCTGTAAATGTATCGCTAGGTGTTAAAGGTAATTTTTCGGCATCATTTAATGGTACTAATCAATCTTTAACTACATCTTCAGGTGTTAATTTAAATAGCAAGAGTTTTTCAATATCATTTTGGTCATATTTAACTAAAACATTTGGTGATAGGTATATTTTAAATATTGGTTCAGTAAATGGAACTAGACAATTTTTAACAATTGGTTATAAAGTTGCACATACATTTTCATTCTGTTTTTTCAGTGATGATTTAGATACAGATAAATTATATGCATATGAAGATTTAAATAAATGGATTCATTATACTTGTACATATAATGTTATAAATAATCAAAGAATCATATATAGAAATGGTCTTCTTGTTAAAGTTGGTAATTCTGGTGGATCATTAAATACTACTAATATTTTAACATTAGGATATTTTTCAGGTTTTCCAGCATACTATGGAGGAGGAGTAGATGATTTACGTATTTAT
>RFNS01000150.1 GCA_009927055.1 Alphaproteobacteria bacterium
CAAAAACAATTAACGTTATCATGGAATCATAATCCTGCTAATATATTACCTCCAGGATATAAAAATCCTCAAGGAATTAAGGTATTAGTTAAAGATTCTAATGGTTGTATTAGTGAAGCATTAAATTATTATAGTTTAGTATGTGAACCATTTATTGCAAGTCAAACAATAGCTGCACAATGTTTTCCATTAACTACTGGAGATATAAGAAAGTTTGTATTATCATTAATTAATTCAGGTTGTGGTAATTTAGTAAACAATCCATTAGTTATAAATTATGCTGGAACAACTCAAAGAAGTAGAGGTAATAACTCTTATGAAATAACAGTTCCTGAATTTAGTACTACAAGTATTGTATTACCAATTACAGTAACTAATGATAAAAATATACCTAGTAATACATTTAATGTTACAGTAACTAAAACAGGTAATTGTAAAATTAAACCTGATTGTGCTGCTGGATTTATATTAAATGGTTATACTGATGACAGTAAAACATTACAGTTTGATAATTCAGCACAATCTATAATACATATTGTTGATTTTTCAACAGACTATATTGATTATGATACATTTACTTTTGTTGCTAGTGCTGGACAAGTATTAACTAATGCTACTACATTAACTATAACTAATAAAGGTGTAGCTACGTTTAACGCTGCAACAAAAACAATAACATATACACAAACAACTGCTAACGTATCAGTTATTCCTATTAAATGGAAAGTTAAAAATGATTGTGAAATATTTTCACAAGAATTTACACTAAACATAAATTCTGTATTATCTACAGCACCTACTGTAACCAATTTAACAAAAACTTTATTTTTTAGAGATACTTCAACTACAACAGTTACAAGTAATAATAATACTACTATATCTAGTCTTAAAATAATAACAAATCCTACAATTGGTACTTTAACTGTAAACGGAAATGTTGTAACTTATACTCCTGTAAGTTATTCTGCTACAAATCAAACAGTAACATTACAACCAGTAAATCAATATGGTAAATCAGGTAGTAATTTTACTATAACTTATACTATACTTAGTTCAGGAGTTGC
>RFNS01000146.1 GCA_009927055.1 Alphaproteobacteria bacterium
GGGACGCTTTGCGGTCGTTTTCATGGACTTTCTAAACCCTACAAAGGGTAGAAGTCCTTATCCACCTAAAATAGCGTTAGGTGCAACGCTAATAGCCTTAATCGAGGTTTTCTTTGGATTGTCCGAAAAGTATTCTGGAGCAGAATTTTACACCATGTTTTTCTTTGTGGGAACAATTGTTTGTTTCGGCTATCTCCTTGAAATTAACTTTGTTGACAAAGGAGTTGAGGCATACGGTCTTGAAGAAAAAAAGGTCATCAAAAGACGCAAAAGAACACCAAAGGTAAACGTTGAGCCAGTAGCAAAACCAAACGTTGATTTAAAACCTTTTGTATCCAGTTTTAAAACGATTACATTTTAATTTGTAATATTGTAAAAAAAACATTGGAATACACACTAATTGGAGTTGACCCAGCAATCAGAGTAAACGGAATGGCAGCTTGTATAATCACCAACCAAGTCATTGTTTTTAAGAAATACAAACGATTTGTGGACTTTATTAAAGATGTGCCAACATGGATAAATTATCCAACTCCGTTTATTCTGGTTGAAGACTCCAGCCTTCAGAACATAACTTTTAATTCATCTATAAACCGTGCTATCCTTTCACGAATGTCCAGAAACGTTGGCATGAATCAGGGTGCAAGTCGAATAGCGTACGAATGGATAAAGGAACATGGGTATAATACGTTTAATATTAGTCCTGAAGGGAAGGGTCGCAAATGGTCAAAAGACATTTTTCTCAAAGTCGTTAACCAAGAACGGCTAAAATTTGAACCACATTTTAAACCAGCCAAAGTAACTCAAGATATGATTGATGCATTTTCTTTAGCACTAATGGCAAAAAAACACATAAATAATGGCAAAAAAGGAATTAATTGATGGTTTTTCCCTTGAACAGTGGGAAGAATTTGCACAAATTGCAAAGCAATATTCAAGACCGATAAAATTTACAGATTCGGTTTCATCTAAAATTGCATTGTTAAATTTTTATTTGAATGAAACATTACCTAATGGCAAAAAAGCATGGCAGACAATGGATAGAAATAGGTTAATAAGCATCTGTTATAAATTGTATCATAATCGAGATACAGATGGAGTAAAGGATTATGCATTAAAACTGCTCAATATTATCGTTTGATACAATTTGTTAGTGTGTTGTGTAAATAATGGGGTTGGCATTTGCGTCAACCCTTTTTGATTTAAAACACATAACCTAAATGTTTGACGTAATCAACAACCGCTCTTGCATGGCATAAGGCTAAATTATCCTGAAATACTGGGTCAAACATCATTAAGGCATCTTTGTAATTAGTAAAGAAACCGTTTTCGCTCAAGACTGAAGGCATGGTTGTCTGGGTCAAAACATAAAACCTTTCTTCTCTATCGCTATCACCATCAGTTGTATCAGTTCTAAAAATCCAGTTTGGAAAAGTTTCCTTAACCTCATCAAAAAGAAACGAAGCCATGATGTCAGATTGGGTTTGGCTGGGACTGGTGTAAACTTCAAAACCTCTTGCATCTAAACTTGCAGCAGCATTGCCATGAATGGAAAGGTATAAACTTCCTGAAAAACTTGATGAAGCAAAATTGGCTTTCTTAACCCTTTGTCCCAGAGCCAAGTCTAATACTGGGTCGTAAACATTTATCACCGTGAATCCCCAATCCTTTAAATATTTCTCAATCAATACGGTAACCGCTCTGTTAAATACCCCTTCAAAGAACCAACCATAGCCGTGAAACAAACTATTTTTGTGCTGCCAACACTTTGAAGGATAGGTCGTGTAATTGTTTGGGACTTTTAATTTAGGGTTTAAGCCACCATGACCAGCATCAAGAAATACGCAAAAAGTTTTAATATTCATTAGTCTGCAAATTGAAAATTGTAAATTAATCCTTGTTTTGTAAATGTGTAATGCATCCAAATTCCTGCACCAACTTTTGGACTCAAACCTTTTTCAACCGCATAACCATTAAA
>RFNS01000144.1 GCA_009927055.1 Alphaproteobacteria bacterium
TATATTGAGCCAGGATTTGCACTGGCTCTTTTTTAAACTTTTAAACAAAACATTATGACAACCTATCAAGAATTTTTAAAAACAAAACAAAAAACACATATAAATACTGGTTTTGATGTTGATGATTCAATTTTAAATAAAAATATGTTTGACTTTCAGAAATTTATTGTTAAAAGAGCTTTAAAATGTGGTAAGTATGCTATTTTTGCTGATTGCGGTTTGGGAAAAACACTAATGCAATTAGAATGGTCTAATCAAGTATGCAAACACACTAATAGCAAAGTATTAATTTTAGCTCCTTTAGCAGTTGTTGGTCAGACTATACAAGAAGGATTAAAATTTGGTATAGATATGTCTAATATTGATGTAATAAATTACGAGCAATTAGATAATATTTCAGTTAATCAATATTCAGGCATTGTACTTGATGAAAGTAGTATTTTAAAAAATTACGAAGGTGCTACAAAAAAGAATATTTTAGATAATTTTAAATTTACTCCATATAAATTAGCTTGCACGGCCACACCATCACCGAATGATCCAATGGAATTAGGTAATCATTCTGAATTTTTAGACGTAATGACCAGGAATGAAATGCTATCAATGTATTTTATCCACGATGGAGGAGAAACGGCAAAATGGAGGCTTAAAGGTCATGCTACAAAATTATTTTATCAATTTGTTGGTACATGGTCTATTATGCTTAGTAAACCAATGGATATAGGTTTTGAAATGAATGGCTATAATTTACCTCGTTTGAACATATTGGAAAATCAAATAATTACTCCAAAAAGGCAAAATGGCCAATTGTTTAATGATGCTATAATTTCAGCAACAAATTTTAATAGCGAATTAAGATTAACTAAAATAGAAAGACTTGATGAAGTAGTTAATATTGTAAACTTAAAACCAAATGAAAATTTTATTATTTGGATTAAACAAAATGAAGAAGGCGAACTACTAAAAAAATTACTTCCTGAGGCAATAGAAGTAAAAGGTAGTGATACTAATGAATGGAAAAAAGAAAAATTACTTGGATTTGCAAACAACGAATTTAGAATATTAATTACTAAAACTAAGATTGCTAGTTTTGGAATGAATTATCAAAATTGTAATAATCAAATATTTGCAAGTTTAGATTTTTCTTTTGAAGGATTGTATCAAGCAATAAGAAGATCATATAGATTTGGTCAAAAAAATGAAGTTAACATTTATTTGATTACAACAGATACTATGAGCAATGTTAAACAAGCAATTGATTACAAACAAAAACAATTTTCACTAATGCAAGAAGAAATGGCAAAAGCTGTAAATATAAATTTATCTGGAGGTATAATGAGTTCAAAAGTATTTGATATTTCCCATGAAAATAACGAATGGTATAATATTAAAAGAGGTGATTCAGTTCAATTAATACAAGATTTACCAAATGAAAGTATAGGATTATCTGTTTTTAGCCCGCCTTTTGCAGAATTATATACTTACTCAAATCACATTGAGGATATGGGTAATTCAAAAGATTACAATGAATTTTTAACTCAGTTTAGTTTTTTAATAAAAGAACTATATAGGGTAATTATGCAAGGTAGAAATGTGTGTGTTCATTGTATGGATTTACCTATTCAAAAAGGCAAAGAAGGTTATATTGGATTAAGAGATTTTTCTGGAATGATTTTAAAAGCATTTGAAGAAGCTGGTTTTATTTACGCAAGTAGAATTACTATTTGGAAAGATCCAGTTGTAGAAATGCAAAGAACTAAAGCATTAGGATTATTGCATAAACAGGTAAAAAAGGATTCTACAATGTCCAGAGTAGGAATTCCAGATTATGTTATGATTTTTAGAAAAGATGGAGAAAGAAATAATCCTGTTAAAAATACTGAGTTAAGCGTTGATTTGTGGCAAAAATATGCTTCGCCTGTATGGATGGACATTAATTATGGTAATACATTACAAGGTTACAGGAATGGTAGAGATGAAAATGATGAAAAGCATATTTGTCCTTTACAATTAGATACAATTGAAAGATTAATTCATTTATATTCAAATAAAGGTGATACTATTTTTACTCCATTCATGGGGATTGGAAGTGAAGTATATCAGGCTGTAAAAATGAATAGAAAAGGCATAGGTTTTGAATTAAAAGAGAGTTATTATGATTTAGCTAAAGCAAATTTAAAATCAATTGTATCATTAAAATCTCAAACAACTTTATTTTAAAAACTTTTAAACAAAACAAAATGAATATTGACAGAAAAACTTCAATTCGTGTGTCTTTTTATAACGAAGAAAATAAAGAAATACATTCTTGGCCATTTTATGGAAGCATAAGGATAGCATTATTAGTGA
>RFNS01000250.1 GCA_009927055.1 Alphaproteobacteria bacterium
AAATCCTTATGATTTTAGTAAATTTAAAGTAGATGGAGATGTAGTAAATAAACCATTATCAAATTTAATAGAAGGTTCAATGATTGTAGGTGGATTAGGATTAGGTGCTGGATTAATGTCATATGATAGTAGATTAAATTCATCTAAAGTTAATAATAAACAAACTACAGGACCTGTAGATTTAAAAAGAATTGATAAAGTAAATTAAGAGATAGTAATATTGAAGGTGTTAAAACTATTAAAGGTTCTGATGGTAAAGATTATGGTATTAAATGGAATAATACTACTGGTAAATGGGAGTATTATAAAGGTGGTGGTAAACCTGTTGTAAAACAAACAACCCCTAAACAAGAAACAGTAAAGGAAAATACAGGAGGTGGTGGTGTTACACCAATAAAAGATAATAAAAAAACTACTGGAACTGGAGGTGGTAATCAAACAACTACTACTGGTGGAACTGGAAGTACTAAAGCTACTACAACTCCTACTGTAACACCTACAACTAGTACTTATGTAGGTGACGAATATTATAAAGCTAATCCTGATTTAGAAAAAGCTATACAAGATGATAGTATTAAACAACAAAGAGCAATGTATCTTGAAAAAATAGCTACTAAACCATTAAGTAGTCTTGTATTTAAAACTACATCTAAAGATATTGATGTAAGAAATACAATGGATGAACAAAATGCTTTAAAAAGTATTAGAGAAAATAACAAACTACCACTCAAGAAAAAAAGATATGGTGGTAATTTAGCAATGTTAAAATATATGAAATGAAAAACTTAATGCCAAATACAAAAATACTACCTACTATGAAAACTGGAGGTAGTATTAAAATAAATCCAGCTAAAAAAGGAACGTTTACAGCTCAAGCTACTAAAATGGGTATGAGTGTACAACAAGCTGCTAGTAAAATATTGTCAGCTAAAGAAGGAACTTATACTCCAGCGATGAGAAAAAAAGCTAACTTTGCTAAGAACTTTGCTAAATAACTAATATGGCTTGTAATATATTAAGAAATCAAGATGGTACTAATACTATAATAGATTCTAAAGGAAATCCTAGTGAATTATATGATGATATACTACAGTTAGTAAGTAATTATCCATATACTACATCTGAATTAATTCCTACAGATAACTTAGATAACTTAGCATTACAATATTATGAATTAAGTAATACTCCTGAATTTAGGAGTAAGTATAATTTAACATCTAAATTAGATGTAGAAGTTTCTATTGATGATATTATAAATCATATTCGTACTGAATATAGTTTTAATGAAAATGTAGAAAAAAATATTAAAGAAGGAGTAGAAGAATTATTTAATTCTAATCCTGAGTTAGCTA
>RFNS01000141.1 GCA_009927055.1 Alphaproteobacteria bacterium
ACTAAAAATAATAGACAAAATTCAGCAAATGTTGTTACTAATTCTGTTACAAATAACCAACCTAAATTAAATGTAGTTCCTACACCTATTACAAATAAAAATCCATCTATTAGTGAACTTTCAGGTGTTCCATTACAAATACAACAATCATCAGGATTAGTAGATTTTGCTGGAAGAACTACATATAATAATCCTGCAATGTTTAACCAAGATAATCTTGAAAGAATAAAAGATTATGATACTTCAGGAATATCTAATGCTTTAAAAACTTTTTATCCTAATCAAGGATTAACTCCTGGTGGAAAATCTTTAGATGTAGTAGAAACTCCTAAACAAAAAGATAAATTATCAGAAATGTTAAAGAGTGGATTAATGTTAAAAGGTTCTGCAATGGCTGGTTCATTATTTAGTGCATTACAACCAGCACAAAAAGAAACATTAAGACTTCCTGATTTTGGTAGAGCTGATGCTGCTATCAGTAGAGCTACAGGATTTTCAATGAATCCAGCATTAAATGAAGTAGAACAAGCTAGAGGTAAATCTCAAGAAGCTATTAGAAATATGGCTACTACTGCTGGACAACTTACTTCTAATTTACAATCAGTAAATCAAAGAGCTGGACAACAAGCAGCAGGATTAAAAGTACAAGAACAACAAATAATGAATCAGTTAGCTGCACAAAAAGCTAATTATGAATTAGGAAGAGCATCAGCTATACAACAAGAGTTAGCTAGATTTGATGAGAATACATTAATGAATAAAGCTGCTACACAAGATGCTAGAGTTGCATTTGTAGAGAATATAAATAATCTTGGAACAGAGATTATGAAACAAGGTAATGAACAAGATATAGCTAATGAACAAGATAAATTAGCTGTACAAAATGCTAAACTTAAAATCATTCAATCAGCATTTGAGAATCCTGATGTAATATCAGGTAATAATTTAGAACAAATATTAAAGATGATTGAAAAAGGTGACTATACAAATATACCAAAATTATTTGGACAAACATCTAATACTAGAAAAATATTAAAAGAAGAAGAAGCTAGATTAAAGTCTGAAAAATAATAAACAATGGCTATAAGTAGATTTAGAAAAACATTTGCAAAATTAGACCCTACACTATATGTGCCAGAGAAGAGAAATCTTGTTCCTGATATAACTCCTTTAACTAATATTGCTACTGGAATGCAGTCATTATTTGATGATGTATCAATAATACAACCTCCAGTACACTTAAATAATGATGCTCAAGATGTACAAAGTAGATATATAAATCCAATAAAAGAAGCTAAAGATAAAGCTGTAGAAACATTTAGAACTAATAATTCTTTAGAAGGAGTAAAAGCATTAAGAGATATAAAAGCTTTTATGATTGAAGCCAATCAACCTGGAGGTGTAGCTTATAATTTTAAAGCTAATGCTGAAGCATTATCTAAATGGAATGAAATTTAAAATCAAGATTAGCTAAAGGAGATATTAGTCAAGATATTTATAATCATTATGTAAGTAATGCAAGTAAATTTAAATCTTATAATGATAATGGAGAATATAATACATTTCAAGGTGGACAACCAGCTGCTTATGTTGATTTAAAAAAGATGTCAGATGATATAGCTGGTAAATATAAAGCTGATGAAAATTATGTATTACAATCTGATGGTATTTATACACATAAAATAACTAATGAAATTGTAGATTTTCAAACAGTATTTAATGGTACAATGCAATCTGTAATGGCTGACCCTAAAGCTTTTGCTTATCTTCAAGATTTACAACGTGTATATGGTACTGAAAAAGCTATGAAGATGTTAAATGATATAGTATATAGTTCTGCTGATGCAGCTGCTTATACTAAAAAAGATATATCATTATTTAAAACTGACCAACTTCAATTACATAGACTTAAAAATGCAATAGATAGAGAAGATGAAAAACAAGCTGCTCTTGATAGAGGAATACTTATTAATGTACCACTTAAAGATGAAGGTAATATTGCTCTTAAACTAACTACAGGAATAACTGTTGATGATGAAATGAAAGTAGAGAATGGAAATGTGTTAAATGGATTTTATAAAGATGCTGAAGGTAATATATATCAAAGACAAACTAATGGTCAATATCAATCATTAACTGGTAAAACTAAAGGTGGTAAATCAGTAAAAGATAAAATTATTGTAGGAGTTAGTGGTTCTTCAAAAGAAGGTGGATTAATAACAATGGAAGGTAGCAAACTTGTTACAGGAGAAGGATTAAAAGCTGTTAATTTAGCTAAGTTAGATTATACTAAAGATAAAAAAATAATAGATTTTCTTGATAAAGAATTACCAGGACTTAGAGAAATAGCTACTAATTTATCAAAAGAAAATAGTAAGATGTCTGTTAATGAATTAAATATGACAGCATTAAAAAGATTTAAATCTAATCAACAACCTTTACTTCAATCTCAACAATTAATTACTCCTGATAATAAAAATGAGATAGATAAAACTTCAATATCTAATATAGCATCACAATTAAGTGGTGTAGTTAATTTAACTAATGTTTATAAAGTAGATAAAAATAATAAAAAAATAATACCTGATGATACTGAAATAGCAGATTTAGAAACAGGTTTAGAATCTTTAAGTTGGAAGAAAAATAATGAAGATGAAACTGAATATAAAATTATAGGAAAGTTTGATGAAAATAATATATTATATCCTAATACTTATGTAATAAAAGATAAAAAAGGGAATAAATATTTTATTGATACTGCAACTCCTGAACAACAAAATAGAAGTTTACTTCATCAACCTATATTAAAATCATTAGAACATCCTGGAAAAGCTATTAGATATGATTATGTTCCACCATTAGTTGGTGTTTCAATGCAAAATCTTAGTAATGGACAACAATCTGTTGGAATGACTATTATTCCTACAAGTAGTTATGATGGTAGTACTTTAGATAATAATACTAAAGTAGGTACTATATCTCTTATATCAGACCCTAAATTTGGTGCTAATAATGAATTAATAGGTACTGATTTAGTAATAAAATTTACTGAAGGAATATTTAATCCTGAAACAAATAAATTTGATAAAGGACAAGAATATAAAGTAAGTGTTGCAGATAATAATCTTGAAGGATTAAAAGAAATTGTAGGAATCAAATAAAAACAAACTATGTCTAATCAGTCTATAATAAACCCTGATAATAGTAAAAGTTACTTAAAAGGTGCTGTTGATGTAACTAAATTAAAAGTTAATAACGAACCTAATTTATTACAAACTATTTTTGTTGGTGAAAGCAATAAGTATGATAGAAATCTTGCTATGGCTGCTAATGATCCAATGGGTCGAAGAACAAGAGAACAAAATAGATTAATCAATCAACCTACAAGTGAAGCTTTTATTAATGCAGGAATACAAGCTGCATCAGAAATAGGTTTAGGAACATTAGAAGGTGCTGGATTTTTATTAGATATACCACAATGGGTTAATATTATAAAAGGAACTGAAAGAGAATTTGGTAATTGGTTTAGTGATAGTATAAATGAGTTAAAGAAAGAAGTAGCTGAAGATAATCCTATTTATGCTGTTGATGGATATCATCCTACTAATGCTAAATGGTGGGCATCTATGATTCCATTTATTGCTACATCAGCATCGTTAATGATACCATCAATGGGTGGTGCTAAACTTATGTCAACAGTTGGAAAGTTATCAACTAAGTTAGCAAAAGGAATAGCATCTAATAGTAAATCAGCTAATCTATTAGCTAAAGGATTAGAAAAGAGTGGAGCAGCATTACAAAATTATACTGGAGTATCTGCTGCTGTATTTAGTAGAATGGCAGAAGGAACATTAGAAGCTACTGAAGCTGGTACTCAAGCATACCAAAAATATATAGAACAAGGTATGTCAATGGAAGAAGCTACTGAAAAAGCTGGACAAGCATCAGCAGCTACATTTCTTGGTAACATGCCATTATTAGCATTAGACTTATTACAATACAATAGTATATTTAAACAGTTTGGTACTAAAGTTGGTATTCAAGCTGCTGAAAATGCTTTAGATTTAAGTACTAAATCTTTAGCTAGAAGAACATTACAAAAAGCATGGAATACTGTAAAAGTTCCACTTGGTGAAGGAGCTGAAGAAGGTTTACAATTTGGTGTTAAAGAGGAATCTATTAAGATGGCACAAGAAGGTATGCCTGATAATAGAATAGAAACAATAATGAAACAATATTCTGATATAGCTAGAAATGTATTACCAGAATATTTTAATAATGATGAGTTTCTTACATCAATAACACTAGGTGCTGTAGGTGGTAAAGTATTTGATGTTATTACTCCAGCTGTAAGAAGATTAGCTAAATTAGATAATACTGTAGATGAAGATTTAAGAAGTGGTAAAATAATAGCACCATATTATAAAACTAGAAAAGCATTTGTAGATTTACTTCAACAAGATGAAGTTAAAGCTAATGAAATGCTTGAAGCTGCTAAAACAGACCCTAAATTAAATAAACTTGGTGAATTAGATTCTTTT
>RFNS01000140.1 GCA_009927055.1 Alphaproteobacteria bacterium
TCAACGCTCCTAATGCTTCTGTAATAAATACAGGAGCATTACTGTTGGTAGTTATGCTATTGTAATCAGAATCTATGATGAAAACTTACAACTTATAACTCAATCAGATATAAGTAATCAAGTTATATTAACTGGTAAACAATTAGTAAGAAAAGAAGCTGTAACTATATTACTTCCAGGTTCTAATACACCATTATTAAATACTGATTCATCAACTGGAGCATTAAATGGTGAGATATTTGAAGAAGTAGATGGTGGTGTAATATCATCAAAGAAAGGAATTAAAGTTACAGTTAGTTCATTACCACAAGATTATCCTTATGCTAAAATAGTTGTTATTGCAGCTAATGTAAGTAATGATAAATCAGCATTTGAATTACCAGCATTATTATCTACTAACGGAATAGATTATACTATAACATCATTAGATGGTGCTAATAGAGTAGATTTAGATTCTGTATATGTTGACCCTATTATTTACGATACTTCAGAACATATAGAAATAGTAGATAAAAGATTAATTAGAGCTAATGTTAAAACTAGATATTATGACTATAGTGATTTTCAAAGTTATGCTAATGATGTAGAACTCAAATGGATATCAAAACCTTATGTAGAAAACGAATCATCATTTCAATCTGATGAGATATATGCTTTTGGTATTCAATATCAAATGAGTGATGGAAGTTTTAGTCCTGTGTTTCATATTCCTGGAAGAGCAGCTACTCCAGATGATAGAGTATCAGCAGAATCATTAACTCCACAAGAAAGAGATGCTATTGGAAAAAGCTTACAAAAATGGCAAGTATATTCTACTGCATCAGTTGAGAATATATATAAAGTTACAGGATATTATGGAACTTTAGGATATTATGAATCTCAAGAAAAATATCCATTAACTAAGAAATGTGATAATAAATATGTATTTGGTGATTTAGCTAATACTCCAATAAGATATCATAGAATGCCAATGAAGAATATGATTGGTATGGAGAATGCTATTGGTATTAATGTTAATCCTAAAACACTTCCACCTAATACAATAGGTTGGAGAGTAATGGTTGTTGAACGAGATAATGTTAATAGAACTGTAAATGATACAGGAATTATTACTGGAGTACAAGAATCATTATATAAAGAACAACGTACTGTAGATTATGCAGTATATAGTTTAGGAACTAAAGTAGATGCTAAACCTGATGCTGTATTTAATAGAGGAACATTTACTCCATCATTAACTAATAGTATTAGTGATACAGTATATGCTACACTATGTGTTAAAGAATTAGCTGGAGAAGGAATTAGAACTGATTATATTAGTATTCCTTGTGTATTTGATTTAGATGCTACAGATACTATTACAACATGGTATAATGAAGCTGAAGATAAAATAGTACTTCCTGGAAAAAAAGGAAATCTTACTAAAGGAGATTTATTTCAGAAAGTCAAAAATGAATTTTTAAGAATATATTTGATATCCTGTATTACATGCTGTAACAAGATTATTTAATAGGAATTATAATTATTCTAGCTCAAGTAATAATCCTATTTATCAAACAGTTGCAGATACTTATTACGTTAATAGAATTATAGTAAATATGAAATTGGTGAAGAAGTCTTTATGCTAATCAATTTCAATCTAATGATGTAAGTTTTGTAAAACTTAAATATCCATTCAATGCTACAGATATAACAACAAAGAAAACAGAACAACAGTTAGGATATGTATTAAAGAAACAAGCTACAAGACCTTATGCTTCTATTAAT
>RFNS01000197.1 GCA_009927055.1 Alphaproteobacteria bacterium
CCTGAAGGTTGGTAAAAGTCAGCAAGATTATAATTGTAACCGTAAAAGTTTGCTGGTATAATGTAACAAGTTGATGACAATTGTTGTGATGTCGATGTAACCAAAAACCCACTTGAGTTAATTGTCTCGGCAAATGCTTTGCAATACAATGATTTTATAACATCTGTATTCTCTGTAATTGAGAAAGCACCCAATGAAGGGAAAACGGTTGTTTTGCTTTCTACAAATGGTGCTAATTCACTTTGAACAAAAGATTGGACATTGGTATCAAATATAGAAGCGGTTGAATTACTGCTTGATTTCGAAGCCTTAAATGTTCCTGATAAAGACCCACCAACATAAACTTCTATCTTTTGTTGTACGGTTGCCGTAGCATCGACGTTTCTAAATGTCAATGGGTAAAGGCTGCTTGATATATCATCAGGGTTAATTGTGTAACTCATCGACCTAATATTGATTTGTAATAACCTAAAACGGTAACCTCAACGCTATATTTGATTGCATTTTCAATCAATTCAATAAACTTTGCATTGTTCTTTTCCAATGCTATTTCTATAAATCCAGTACGTCTGCCAGTACTTGAAAATCTTGCACTTGCTCTGGTTGGCATTCCTTCTTTCTTATGTTTGGAAGCAATGGCAAAGGCTATTGATTTTGCTTTCTTATCACTTGCACCCATTCGTTTTTTGGCATATTCAATTAAGCCTGAAATATATTTGCTTGGCGGTCTTCCTGAATTGGGTGTATAAGGTATCCTATCTGCCGTTACGCCCTGATTATTTATCGCCATGTAATCCAGAACCAAACCAGTTATCTGTAATTCATTTACCTGAAACTTAACAACAGTTTCAATTTCTGAAATAGCCTTCCAGTCAGGTTATGACCTTGAGCCTTCCACTCATTGACAACTGCCGTGATTGCTAAAGTTGATATATCTTTTGCTAATTGGTCTAACATTCTGAAATCACGTTTAAAACAAAATCTGCCTGAACGGTTATTAACCTTTGACTTGAGACAAAAGAATCTAAAGTCATGTTAACCCCTTCAGGTATATTGCCTACTGTTTTATTTGTATTTACATCTAACATAATTTTTCAGCCAGAACAAGTAAATCAGACCATTTTTTAATTTGTCTGTCATCATTTGAATTTCCATCCTCATCGTATCCTAATAAGTCATCAAAGAAAAGAGTTATTTGATATGCGTCCCTTCTTGTAATTGGATTGTTTATTAATGTTGGGACTTGCAAAAAAACACGAGGGAATAAGTTTGTAGCATCTTCCCCCTCTTGGTCGTATATCTTTGACCGTGTTCTGTCTGATGCCCATCCAAAAGAAAAACCGTTGAGACCGTTTATATTGTCGGTCGTTTCCTTTAGTAAATTTGCTAATTCTAATAAGGTCATTTCTTTGTTTTTTGTAGCTCATGAATTAGTTTTCTTCTGCTGCTTTAGAA
>RFNS01000201.1 GCA_009927055.1 Alphaproteobacteria bacterium
CATCTGAACCAACAACTGCTTCACTAAAAGCCTTTTGAAGCTTATTTTGGTCTTCTTGAAGTTTAGCCAAAGAACCGTTTACAAATTCTGTAACCAATTCTTTTGCTGCTTTTTGTGCCGCTGGTTTAGGATTGAATTTTTCTAATTGTTTCTCAAGTTTTGCAATTTCTTTTTCTGTATCTGCAAATTGTTTTGATTCAAAATCTAAAGTTTTTCTTTTGTCTTTTAATTTTGATATTTCAGCCTCTAAACCACCTTCAGTTTTTAATAAGGCTATTCTTTCAGCTTGTAATTTTTTAAAATTTTCATTTATTAATTTATTTTTATTTTCTTCTTCTTTTTGTTTATCTATAACCTTTTGTTTTTCTTTTATTACTTTATCAGATGCTTCTTTTGCAAGTCTTTCACTTTGTTTTATATTGCTTTCAATACCAGCTAATGTTTGACTATTAAAACCAAAACTTGCAACAGAACCAAGTTTTGGTGCTGCTTTGTCAATTTCGTCATTAGCCGCAAAAATACCAGTAATAAGGTCATTGAAATAAATTCTTAATTGTTTAGTTGCTAAAGAAAAACTTTGCCCTGTATTTGCTATTGCCAGACTTGCTTTAGCCTGACTTTCAGCTAATCTTAAATTAGTTTTATATAATTCATCAGATGACTCTTGTTGTTTTGTTAAATTTTTATCAACATCTGCTGAATTTTTAATTATATCTTTTAATGATAATATAAATTTTAATCCAGCATCTTCACCAGCCGCTCCAAAAACATCAGCAATAACTGTCTGTAATTTATTACCAGCAACTCCTGTTTTTCCCATTTGTTCAGTAATTCTTACTAAAGCATCTGCCGTAGATATAGAACCATTATTTAAAGAGGTAAATATTGAATTTGAAAAATCTTCACCAAATGCGTCAATTAAAGCGTCTTTAGTTGCTTTAGTTTGTTCCCTAATTCTTAATCCAAACTCTTTGACAACATCTAAACCCTTGTCTGAATAAATTCCCTGATTACTTGCTGCTATGGCAACAGCTAAATAATCTTTAATACTTAATCCAGCAGCAGCAAATTGCGCTGGATATTCTCTTAAATTATCTAAAAATTCACCATTGGCATCTGCACCTTTTCTAAATCCTATTTCAATATTATCTAATGCTTCAGAAAAACTTACATTTAATTCTATTGATGCCGTTTTTGCTGCATTTGCTATTTCATTTACGTCTTTACCGTATGTCTGCGCAATGGTTTGTGTTTTTACTGATAATTTAGTTAATTCTTCATCTGTTGTTTGTACAAAGTTTGATATATTATTTGAAATGTTTTTTAATTCGTATGCGTTTTGGCTTAATGTAGAAAAAATATTTGATATTCCTTGAAATGCAGTTAAAGCTATTCCAATTGCACCAATGCCTTTTGGTATTCCTCCTGTTACTCCTTTTAAATTTGCAAAACCATTTGATAAGTCTCCAATTAATCCAGTAACATCTCCAATTGTACCACCTAATCTTGGAAAAAATTGACTTAATGCCTGTGTATAACCACCAACGTTTCTTTGAAATTGTCCAACAGTAGCATCAATGCCTTTTAATTTTTTATCCAAAGCATTGATTGAAACAAGTAAATCCCTTGCTTCTTGACTGGTATC
>RFNS01000138.1 GCA_009927055.1 Alphaproteobacteria bacterium
CTTCGCTAATGAACCATCGACAAAAGCCTTTGCAACTTGTTTTCCTACTTTTTTACTTTCATCATTTTTAAGTAAATCTTGATTTAAATCTTTAGCTGCTTTTTTTGCTTTGTTTGCATCTGATTCCCTTTGTTTTTCTAATTGTTGTTCTTGCTTTTTCCAAGCTTCACTACCAACTTTTAAAATATCATCATTTTGTTTTTTAGTCTCAGTTCTTTTTAAAACACCTTGAGCGACTAATCTTTCAAAGTCTTCTTGACTTGCTCTATCATTTTGAGCCTTTATTCTTTTTACAAATTCATCATTAATACCAAACAATTCAGAAAAACTTAATGCTACGGAATTTAAAATACCAATAAAAGTATCCCCTATAAATAAAGCAATACTTTTTAATCCGTTTAAAAATTCTTTTCTTGAAATTTCTGCATCAATAACAGTTTGCGAATACTTTGCCGTTTCCTCGTTTAAATTCTGAGTAACCTTTATATTTCTTTCAAGTTGCTTTTGTAAATCGGTTTCAGCAACAAAAAGGTTATCTGTATTATTTAAAACCTCGCCTAAACTTAAAACATAAGCTCCAGCATCTTCACCAGCCGCTCTAAATACTGTTGATATTAATCCTTGTAACTCTTTTCCAGATACACCAGTATTTTCAACTTCTTTTGTAACAAGTTTTAACGCTTCTCCACTTGATATAGCCCCTTTATTTAAATTATCAAATAATTGATTAGTAAATTCTTCCCCAAAAGCAGCTATAAAAGCATCCCTTGTCCCCTTTAACTGTTCCCGAACTGATAATCCAAACTCCTTTACTGCGTCAAGTGCCTTGTCGTCGTATATACCTTTGTTTGCAGCATCTATTGAAACTGCTAAAAATTCTTCAACGCTTAAATTAGCCGCTCTAAATTGCGCTGGATATTCTTTTAGTTCTTTTAAAAATTCCCCTTGAGCGTTTGCCCCTTTTAAGAATCCAGCCTGAATAGTATCAAATGCTTTTTCAAATGGCAAACCAAATTCCTTAACCAAAGTATTTGCCGCAACCGCAACCTCATCCGCGCTAACTTTAAATATTTCGCCAATAGTTTGAGCCCTTACTGCAACTTGGTCTAAGTTTCAGCAGCGACACCAAAGTTTTCAAGTTGTAATTTAAGGTCAAATATTGCCCTTGCTGACTGACTTATTTCATCAATTATAGCACTTATTCCACTAAACGCTGTTAATGCTAAACCTACAGTACCCAACCCAATATTAGCTATTCCTGTTGTTTTTCCAAGATTTGCAAAGCCACTTGATAAATCTCCAACTAATCCAGTAACATTGCCAATTGTTCCACCTAACTTTGGGAAAAAATTACTTAAGGCTTCCGTATAACCACCAACGTTTCTTTGAAATTGTCCAACAGAAGCATCAATACCTTTTAATTTTTTGTCTAATGCAGTAATTGAAACAAGTAAATCCCTTGCTTCTTGACTGGTATCTTGTTCGGCTGCGGCTAAATCTTTATATCTATTTCTTTGGTCGTTTAATTCTTTACTTAACTTACGGTAAGCACCGTTTGCTTTATCAGTTGCGGTTATCTCTTCATTCCTTGTTTTAATTTGTTCCCTAACAACTTTGTTAACTTCCATCTGTGCTGCCTTCAGGTCAATTAACTTTGCTTCAAGTTTCTTTAACT
>RFNS01000135.1 GCA_009927055.1 Alphaproteobacteria bacterium
AAAATGATGGCAGCAGAAACATGGATGACTGCCGAAGAAGCAAAGGAGTTTGGTTTTATTGACGAAATTGTTCAGTCAGGCGAAAAAAAGATAGATGTCTTACCGTTGCAAACGAGCCTAAACAAATTTCAAAATGTACCAGCAGCCTTATTAATTAACAATACAAATGATGAAATGGGTAATTCTATTTTAGAAAAAATCAAAACATTGCTTAATAGCACAGATACAGAAGTTGTTGAGCAAACCGTTGAACCAGTAGTTGAAGTTGAGCAAGTAGATGAAGTGCAAGTTGCGATTAACACCTTAAGTGAAAAAGGTTATACGGTTTTGACTGCTGAAGAGATGGCAGCATTAACCGAAAAAACAAACGAGCAAACATCTTCTATTGCTGAAATCGAGACCGTTCTTGAAACATTAAGTGCAGAGTTAGTTGCCTTAAGAGCGCAAGTAAAGAAGGGAGTAGGTTTACCTTCAGGTGGTTCAGCAAATGAAAAAGTAATTGAAACCAAAGCAAAATCGAGTCCATTTGATTCTTTTGCTAATTTAGTCAAAAACAAAATATCATTACGATAATGGGATTTAACGCATCAACCGCTCAAAATGTTAATGGTTATTCATCAACGGCAACGTACATCAACAAGAATAGCCTTAACCGTACAAATCCTTATGCAAATTCAGAAGGCATAAATGCCGAACAATTGTATGGGGTTGATACCTATGAAGATAGGATACCAGTAAGTTTTTCTTGGCACATTGCAACTGCTGGAGCAAGATTTACCGCTACACCTATTTATGGTGTTACAAGTGCATCTGATTACTTACGATTTACTATTTATGACGAAAGTGGTAATAGTGCATCAACCAGATGGATTTCATCAGCACCAAGTGCAGCAATGGACGTGACAACTACTGCTTTGAACAAGAGTAATGATTGGAAGGTGTATTTTGCGACATCAAAGGCTGGAGCAAAAACTGAATTTACTTATATGTTATCTGATGCAGAAGTTTTAAACAACACGACTGCAACAATTACTTACGCTAACCTATAAAATTTAAAAAACAATGGCAATCGTTGAATTTAGTCAATTAGATGTTAGCTTTCGTGGTACGGAGGCAAACAATATATTTTTAGAACCAGTCTTTTTTGATGACGATTTACGCTCACAATTTCGTGTATTAGGAAACGTTGCGAATAAAAAGAAGATGGTTTTTGTTGCAGCATTGGAAAACATCGTAAGAAAGTATTCAGGCTGCGGCTTTACTCCAGTTGGGAAGACAGACATTTACGAAAGAACAATCGATGTTGAAAAGATGAAGGTTGACCTTGAGATGTGCTGGGACGAATTTGAAGACACCGTTTTTGAGGAGTTATTAAAGACTGGGACAAGGTTACCAGATGTATCAGGCACGTTAATTGAAAACATTCTTTTGACTCGCACACAACAAGCGATACGTCAAGACATCAATCGTTTATCTTACTTTGGTGACCAAGCATCTAACAATCCTAACTATGATTCTTTAGATGGGTTTTGGACAGTTTTCTATCCAGATTTAGTTGCAAATGATTTAATTCCAAGAACGGATACTGGTTCAGGAAGTGCTTTAGCGGCTGGTGATGGCTTTGGAATCCTTCGTGCCGTGTATGACCAAGCACCATTACAATTAAAAGGTTTACCAGCAAATCAGAAGGTATTTAACGTAACTGGTTCGGTTTACTCCCAATTAAGGGAAGACATCGAAGAAGGTGGTGGCGGTGATTACGGTCTATTGCAATTAATTAATGGGCAAGAGCAGTTTACGTTTAGAGGTGTACCAGTTGTTGCACAATGGAGATGGGACGAAATTGCTACCAGTTTAGGAACAACTTTACCAAATTACGTTGAATATACAACTCCTTTAAATAAGGTTTTGGCAACTGACGTATTAAGTCCTGAAACTGCTTTGGAATTGTGGTATGACCAGAAGGAAGAAAAGGTTTATGTAAAGGCAAGGTTTAAAATGGGTGTTAATTATATCCATAATTCGTTAATCAGCGTAGGCTACTAAAATATAAATTATGAGTAGTATAACAAGCGGATGGTTAAACCAATGTACTGATGGAACTTGCGCTGGCGGTATTGGTAAACTATATATTGCAAATGCAAATCAAGTTACATCAATATCAACGAATGCAAGTGCAGCTTGTACGGCAATTACCATGACATCAACGGCTTCTGTTTTTTACCAAGTTGAATTTCGTGATAATTCAGGAGCTTTTACGGAAACAGTAGCGGTAGACCAAGATACTTTGTCTGTTGCCGTTGACCAAAGTTTGGTTGGTGTTATCAATTGCCGTGACCAAGAATTAAGGAATTTAATTCAGGATATGGCAAATCAGGCTTGTGGTTTGGTTTGCGTCCATGTTGAAAATACTGGTAATTACTGGATATGGGGTGCAGAAACCGTTGGTGGTAAGAAAAGACCAGCAAGGTTAACCAATTCAGAAGGTTTATCAGGTGCATTGTTTACCGATTCTAATCAAGAAACATTGACAATTTCTTGTAGAACAACAAATAAAGCAAGATATATCGTTAACGGTGAAACCGTAATGGGTCTTTTAGATTAAAAATTGAATTATGATAGTTAGAGAAAAAAGCAAGTTTATAATGTATGTTGGGGCAGACCCAACGGGCAAGGCTGGAATAATTCGTAAGACTATCGGAGATTTTACGCAAACAGAACTTAGGGCATGGTTTGAGTCCAACCCTAAGTCTGTTTCGCAACACGTTATTTTTACCCCTGAGAAAAAAGTTTATGTCCCAAATCAAGAAGATACAAGCAGTACCGAACAGGTTAAATAGAAGAACAAAAAGGGGCGAAAGTCCTTTGTTAGCTTCTGTTACTTTGGATACCTCGAACACCATGTTGGTGCAAGAGGATATTTTTAATGAGCCTTCTCGTGAGAGACTTGATTTTAGCGGTGCTAAATGGGTTAGATTCTTTACCCAAAAAGACGATTTTCTAAAGAGTTTAATAGCGATTGTAAATAATTCACCGACTTTAAGACGAATTGTTGAGGACAAAACTAATATGGTGGTGGGTGACGGCTTTATTCCAATTAAAGGCAAATCCACTACCTTATTAACAACATCGCAAAAGGGCGAAGTAATATCTGATGATTCATTGACCGAGATAGAAGAATTGATTTCATCTGTCAATTTACATAATCAAAACCTTCAGGAGGTCTTAAGTGCTTTAGCCTTTGATTATGATGCGTTTGGCAATTGCTTTGCCGAAATTGTAAGAGGTAGGGTTGGCAATCAGCCTTTTAGTTATATTTACCATGTCCCAGTTTATTATATAGGAATCAGGAAAGCAGCACAAGACCAGATTATAAAATCGGTTGGAATTTATGACAATTGGGAAGAAGTGGCGTTAACCACTGATGGTTCTTTTTATGCAAGTGAAGGATTTAGGGAAGTACCTATTTACCCTGAATTTAAACAGTTTGAAGATGGCACGGAAAGAGCGGTCATTCATGTAAAACAATATAGTGCTGGTTATTTCTATTTTGGATTGCCTGAATGGATAGGGGCGAAGATGTGGGCAGAAATGGAATATCGAATACAAAGATTTAATACCTCAAAGTTTGAAAATGGTTTCATGCCTTCAGGCTTATTGCAATTTTTCGG
>RFNS01000238.1 GCA_009927055.1 Alphaproteobacteria bacterium
GTAATGGGCTTTGTATGCCTTTCAGGCACTCACATATAAATATGTGAGCTTAATTGTTATACAGAGTTTAAGTTGTTTAGAGATTAAAAACTGTTTATGGAATATAAAATAGTATTGCCCTTGTTATACCTACTAAAAAACATAACATTAATGAACATACAAAATGTAAAAAAGGTTAAATTGTATGAGATACCTTATGGTGATAAGAATATCTTAATAACACATGAACAATTTGAGAAATATGGAGTAGGTAGTAAAGATGATTTGATTGCTAATGCTAAAAGACCTAAGAGATATTATGAGGTTACTATAGATGGAATTGTGTATACAGTACCTGAAGATAAGTTTGATGAATTTATGAAATCTAAAATACAATAATAATGAAAGAATTAATACCTACTATTAGTAAGATGGTATTAGGTGGAGAACCTCCTAGAAAACCAATATATATTTCTGACAAGAATGACCCTCGTTTTAAATCTTATCAAGATAGTTTAAATGTTCATGATAAGGGTAATGAAATGATAAAACGTATGAGGAAAGAGTATGAAAGATCGTCAACTCCGTCAGCATTAAGAAATCTGTATAAAACTTTGTCTTATAAATCTTCTAAAGATATAGAGAAATTAATTAAAGATAAAAAGTTATATAATGATATATTTTATACAAAATACACTTCTCTTACAGGTGAAGAACCGACTAGTTCAGATTATGATGAAGTTTTAAAAAATTTACCAATAAAACCCAAAGGATGGTGGGGAACTAATTATTGGAAACTTCCTTATTATCAAAAACCAGTACAACCAGTAATATATAAACCTAAACCAAAAGTTACTCCTACTGTTAATAAAAAATACAAATGGAAACTACTAAATTAGATACTACACCTATTGCACAACCCACAATAACAACTCCACCAACACCATTAACAAAGAAACAATATTATGAAATTCCTGATGCTAATGGTAAAACTGTTTTACTTACTCCAGAACAATTTAATAGAATGTCATCAGGAAATAAGAATGATTTAATGTCTAAATCACCTATTATGAATAAACCTAAGTATTTTTATGAAATGAATAGTAATGGTAAAAGACAATTAATTCCTGAAAATAAGATTAGAGAATATATGCAATCTAAAAACAAATAACTATGAAAGAATTAATAAAAAGAGCAGATGGTAGTTATTCTCAAAGAGGACTTTGGGATAATATAAGAGCTAAAGCAGAAAATAATAAGAAAAGTGGAAGGAAATCTAAGAAACCTACAGATGAAATGTTAAAGCAAGAAAGAAAGATTAAAGCTAATAGTAAAATGATGGGTGGTGTAATAGGTGGTGCAAAAGCAGGACCAACTTTTAAAGTTAATAATGGATTAGGTACAGCGTTAGCAGCTGGAGGTTTAGCTTTAGCAGCATCTAAACTATTTGGTAAAGGAAATGTAATGCCTGATGTTAATAAAATGAAGTATGGTGGTAAAATGAAAAACTGCTAGTATGACACATAATACATCTATAGAACATTTTTACGCTAAGATAAGAAATACACATTTATATCAGCATGATAAAGATGTAATAGGTTTTACAGATGTAGTAGTATTTGGTGTGCAATCATTAGAAGGTAGAGCTTTAACGTTTCATGTATTAATGGATAATGGTGCAATGAGAAGTAGAGTTCCTATTCATATGTTGTGTTGGAAAGAAGATGCACCATTACAAGAGTTACATGAATTACAATTATGGGATTGTTTTGGTGATGATATTAGTATTACTAAATTTAATTACTTAGATGAAATGAGAGTACAAGTTTTATTCAAAGATAAAACAATAGAGTGGGGTAGTTATGTTATGACATTTGATTGGTATAATAATTCATCTTCAGAAGAACCTACACAATATAAGTGTGGACATTTTATAAGATTAGATAATGGTAATTATACAATACAACCTAATAATAGATTATTGTGGAAAGATATGTCATTTACAGATAAACCTTTTCCTACAAATCCTGATTGGTTAGTAGATAATAAGAAATGGATATGTGAAAAAGTAGCTAATAAATGGGTAGTAGATAGTAATGATTATTATTGTTATGATTTTAAAAAAATAAAAGATGAAGAATAAACTGTTACCTGATATTAATATGTTACCTAAAATGGCTGATGGTGGTAAAACTCCTAGAGATGGTGCTACTAAAAGGTCTGACAATAAAGGTAAAAAGATGGCTGTATATATGGGAGGTAAATGGCATCACTTTGGTGATTCTTCTATGCAAGATTATAGACAACATAAATCAGAGAAAAGAAAAGATGCTTTTTATTCAAGACATGCTAAAAATCTAAAAGGTAATGACAGTAGGTCAAAAGCTTTTAGAGTATATGCTAGAAAAACATGGTAA
>RFNS01000131.1 GCA_009927055.1 Alphaproteobacteria bacterium
TTATATGAATCATGGGATAAAGATACAATAGCATTTGAAGAACAATGTAAAGTATTATATCTTAATCGAAGAAATCAAGTTATCGGTTTATATACTGTTTGTGTTGGTGGAGTTACAGGAATTGTTGTGTGCAATAAGAAAATACTTGCATGTGGACTAAAGATAGTTGCATCAGGAATGATTATTGCACACAATCATCCTTCAGGGAATAAAATGTTATCAGAAAAAGATAGACAAGTTACTAAAAGTTTACAAGAAGCTGGTAAAATAATGGATATAAAATTATTAGACCATATTATTGTATTACCTGATGGTAATTATACATCTTTTTCTGATAATAATGAATTATAGATTTATTATGATTACAATTTTTGACGATTAGGGTAAGTTAAGTGCTTACCCTAATTATTTTAAAACCAAAAAACATTATATAATGGCTAGAGGAATCATTGAGTTTAATTTGAATGAAGAATCAAATGAATTCAAATTAGCTCTCAATGCTAAAGAAATAATGTCAGTTCTATGGGAACTTGACCAAGAGTTAAGATCAAGAACTAAATATGCTTCAGATACTACTAGTGAAGAAGTAATAGAAGCTTTAATAAGTATTAGAGATTTTCTACGAGAAAGTATGTCTGAAAATAATATAGATTTTGATATGTATGGTTAAATAATAACTATACTAAATCTATTTTGAAATAATCAGATGGCGGAATTAGACGCTTCGATGCAAATCCGATTAACCCACAGAGAGGTATTATATTAGGGTTCAATTCCCTAACTGGTGTAGATACATCAAGTTGGCGCTATAATACGTGTAGGTTTAAATCCTACTCTGATTATATAATATAAATCAAATAATACTCAATAGAGAGAATGGTTGTAATTCAAGTTCGATTCTTGACTCTCTACCACATAATAGGTTTTGGTTTTTGGGAATAGATAGAAATATCTGTTCCCTTTCCAACCAAAACAAAGAATAACCAAAAACTATAAAAATGAATAATTGGAGATTAGATGAAGACGCCTTTATCTTAGACTGTATTAATGAGTCAGCATGCATTGCTGATGGTATCGACAGAGCAGCTTATGTTCTTAATAGAACTGAAAATGCTGTTAGAGGTAGATACTACAATCATCTTAGAAAAGCAAGAATTTCTCGTAAGAAAAGAAATACTTGTTTAGTATTTGATAAGAATCAAGTTGATAAAGTACAAGAAAGATATAATGAAGATAATGATATAACAATCATTGTACTTCATATAAAAGGCAGGAAATCGGTTTAATTAGGTTTTGTAGTGTTTTTTCAAAGAGAGCAATTGAAATATATTGCTCTCTATTAGAAAAATGGTTATATTGCAATCAAAAAATTATGAAAAAAATGTTTTGTACTGCTTGTGATGGTACAGGTAGTATAAAGACACATAGTAAAGTTATAGTGTGTCCACAATGCGAGGGTGTAGGTTTAGAAAAACCTATGCCAAAACCAAAGTTTAAATCTAAATTGAAACGTGATGAGTAAAAAAGTCTATGTTTATGACTTAGAAACTCTTCCAGATTTATTTACAGCAACATTTTTAGATAGAGATAGTGATGAAGTAGTATTATTCCATTCCAATCAACAAGATTATATTAAAAACTTAATGTCATTTCTTACTACAAGAGTTAGTGGATTAATAGGTTATAATTGTATAGGATTTGATGGACAAATACTACAAGACATCTATCTAGGAGTATGTAAAACACCACAAGAGATATGGAAACGTGCTGACTTTCATATTAAAAATGAGAGAAATCATTATTATTCTTTATTTATTAAACACCTAGATTTATATCTAGTGAATCACTATAATAATAAGAATAAGAGAACAAGTCTTAAATGGTGTGAATTTGGAATGAGAATGGTTAATATTGAAGATATGCCTGTAACAACAGATATAAATGCAATATTAAGCTATAATCTAAATGATTGTATAGCAACTAAAAAGCTATACGAAAGATGTAAGCCTGAAATAGATTTAAGAAAACAGTTATCAATCAAATACAATTTAGATTTTATTAATTTATCAGATTCTAGTATTGGTTCAGAATTATTATTAGAGTTATATTGTAAATATAGCAATAAGAATAAAACATCATTAAGAAAACTTAGAACTCCACGTTATGAAATACCTGTTAAAGATATTATATTTCCCTATATTGCATTTGAATGCAATGAATTTAAAAAAGCATTAAATATCTTTAGTGATAGTATAATATATCCTGGTGGTAATACTCCATTGTTTACAGTTAGATATGAAAACATAGAATATACTTTTGCTGCTGGTGGTATTCATGGTTCACTATTGAATACTACAATCAAAGCAGATGATGATTATATTATTATGGATTGTGATGTTACATCGATGTATCCTAGTATTATGATTGTCAATAATTTATATCCTGAACATCTTGATGATTCTTTTATTAATATCTTGCGTGATGAAATAGTCAATGTCAGAGTATTAGAAAAGAAAAAGCCAAAGAAAGAACAAGACAGTATTATTGTTAATGGATATAAATTAGCAGCTAATAGTACCTATGGTAAAACAATGGACCAATATTCATGGATGTATGACCCACAAATCACATTTACTGTAACAGTTAATGGACAATTGATGTTAGCAATGTTAGTTGAAAGACTTAGTAAAATTAGTACAATTATTCAAGCTAATACAGATGGTGTTACTGTTAAATTGCATAGAAGTGCAATAGATGAGTATTATAAGATATGTAATGAATGGGAAAAACTAACTAAATTAGATTTAGAATTTGTAGAGTATAACTCTTTTTTTATTAGAGATGTTAATAACTATATATCAGTTACTACAAAAGGAGATGTAAAACTTAAAGGTGCTTTTGAGTATAATAATATACCATTGCATAAAAATGCTTCTGCTGTTATCATTCCTTATGCTGTAGTTCAATATTTAGTAAATAACATTCCTATTGAAAAAACCATTATGACTCACAATAACATCTTTGATTTTTGTATAGGTGTTAGAGCTAAATCTAATTCATGGTATGAATTAAAAGGTATTAAATCTAGGTACATACATGAAAGAAAACTATCTAAAACTGTAAGATTCTTTATATCTACTAATGGTAGTGTAATGATGAAACATTATAGTGATGGTAAAGTATCTCATGTAAATGCTCCAATAAGGAGTGGTAATAAGTTTAAGTATAGATTGGTTACTGTATTTAATCATTATTATGAATCTGATAACTACAATATTGATTATTCTTATTATATTTACGAAGCTAATAAGTTAATCAA
>RFNS01000168.1 GCA_009927055.1 Alphaproteobacteria bacterium
GTTCCAGTGTTTAGCAAATCCGATCATATCATCCAAAATGACAAGTGTTTCCAAATAAATTTCGTTTTGTAAATATTTAATCAAAAGCGGTGGATGTTGTCCTTCTATTACTTTGAAATTACAATCAAATTGGTCCAATAGCCTATCGAGATCGATATTAAAGTTATAAGAAACACTATCCCTATAACGTATAAATCTTCGATAGCTTCTTTCCCCTTCTTCACTACACACCAGATCGCCAACCCAGTTATTACCAGAGGAAACAAAATTTGCAACGAGATACCCAATTTTATCTTTCCTATCTGCTAGTTTATAGAAAAAATACTTATCTGACCTTTTATTAAAGGTATTAAAAGATGCCTTAGTTCGCCCTTTATATTTAAAGTAGTCGTATGTTGGTGAAGTGAAGTGATTCTTTATTGCGACATATAATTTATATGCCTCAAACGCTTGTTTTTCGCTAACTGTCTGATATAGGTAATCTTGCACTTTTTGGTAAGTAATTCAAATGTTCAGCTTCATTTTGTATTACTGCCTTCATTTTTGCACTGGACTTAATCAACGAAGCAGCACTCTCAATTTCTAGACCGGTAGTCTCACAAAAATATACAACTGCTTCAATATACTCCATTCCTTTATTTTTGACAAGTTTATCGATTTCTTCTTGAAAATCTTTAACAGACTTAACTGGATTAAAAGGAATTTCTGGAAAATCACTCACAACTGATACACTTAGTCCCATAATGATTGATAGTATTTTCCAAATAATTTAAACGCATTGTTCTTACGACTGTGCCAAGCATTCAAACCATCATGATCAACTTTAATTAATTTAATCATTTCATTAAAGTGGAAATCATCTGAATCACCATATTGCTCACGGTATTTTTCTGATTCTGTATGATCAAAGAATTTAGAATCGCCATCGTCGTCATTGTGTTGCTCAAAAGCCCATATCATTTCATCCAATACCCAATCCCATCGATCGAAATGAAACTCATCAGTATCATTTTCATCTTCTTTGGGTTTAGCTGCAGTAGAACGAAGATGTTCTGGGACATCCTCGTCATCTACATAAGGAGCTCCATGTTTTGTAGCTTTGAGCTGCTTTAACATTGGAGCAATAATATAGGCTAGAGTGTGGTCCATACTCCATGTGTCGTACTCATCGATATGTACCTCAATCTTACGTTCAAAGGATTCACTTGGTTCATCCTCTCTGTATGGACCAATCTCTATCTTCATTTCTTAGCTTCTTCCTTTTTAGGTTCTGCTTTTGGAGCTTCTTTCTT
>RFNS01000231.1 GCA_009927055.1 Alphaproteobacteria bacterium
CTTACTACATCTTCAGCAGCATCGACTTATTTGCCGTTGACTGGGGGAACAATAACCAATGATTTATCTGTAAATGGAACATCAACTTTAAAATTTACAAATATTTACGGTAAAACTACTTATACTCCATTTAATGTTAATATAGGTGAACAATCTATATCAAATGTAGGTGCTTATTTAAGAGGTGGCACAGTTATGATGTTTCCTGATTCAAATTTAGCAGGAAGTTCAGCCAATTTATTTTTAGCAAATTCAAATGTTTTAGGAGTAGAATTTTCTGCTTTTGGAAGTGGTATAAGAAATTATTCAAAACAAGGTGGAGACAATAAGAGAAATTCTTTAGCAATTTATACAAGTGATATTGGTCAACAAAATACTAATAGATTATACATTAATTACAATGGAGATATTGGTATTAATGATGATACACCTTCATATAAACTTGATGTCAACGGCACACTTGGCGTAATTGGCGCAGCTACATTTTCAAATCAGGTTAATTTAGGTTATTCAAGTTCAAATTTATTTACAGGTTCAGGAATAATAACAGACGCTGGTAATATAACTGGTATTAAATTATATGATGGTGGACTTGGTAGTATGACAATATTTAATAAATCATCATCACCATCTTTTGGTCATATTATTTTTTCAACAGGAAATTCAGGTGGTTTACCATCTGAAAGAATGAGAGTTACTTATGAAGGTAATGTAAACATTAGTAATAATGTTGAAGTTGGTGGTACAATTACAGTAACTAATACTTCAGTTAATCCAACAAGTTTACTTGGTAAAAATGGCAGTAATGTTGTTGGGACGGTTACAACGGTGGCACAAACTGGTTTAATGACAAGAGGTGTAACAACATATACAACAGGTAGTAGTGTTGCAACTTTTGATGTAACTCATAATCTTGGAATAGAACCTGTAGTAGTTATAGTAACACCAAATGCAATCAATGGTAATACAAAAATATTTTATGAAATTATTGCAAAAGACTCTAATTTATTTAGAGTTCAAGCATTTAATGTAGCAGATGGAAGTCCTGCAACAAGTAAAACTATTAGTGTATATTGGATGGCAATTAAATAAACAAATAAACATGAAGAACATATTTTATATCTTATTATTACTTCCTACATTTATCTTTGCACAATATCCCAGCAATGGTAACCAAAAGATAACGCTTGGTGAACAGACGACTGCCGATGGGCTATTTTTTCGTGGAGTCGCTGCAACTGATACGTTGGTAAGAAAGCCAAGTGTGGAT
>RFNS01000289.1 GCA_009927055.1 Alphaproteobacteria bacterium
TTTGAATTTTTTACCAATTCTGGGTCATCATCGGTAACCGTTGTGGACATGGTAAATAGTACGGCAAACAATAGTTTATATACCATTAGTTACGGTGCAGCAAACGTATTTGGTTCAACCGCTATATTTCACGTTGGAAACTTTCCAACATCATCAACGGCTTATTCCTATTACAATGTTTCGGTTGGACGATACGATGGAGCATATACCAGATTAAGCGAAAAAATAAAAATTAATTTAAATCCAGATTGTTCAGATAACATTGAGGTACATTGGTTTGGTATTCATGGTGGTGCGGAGTCATTTGTCTTTAAAGGATTAATTGAAGAGGAAAAAAGAATTGAGGGGGATATTATCAATTTAAGCCAAAAATGGAATGTTGCTGGTGGTTCAGCCAAAGCAAACAGTTATGATAAACAAATAATCAGAAGTGATTCAAAAGTTAATAAATCAATTGTGGTAACTGCTTCGGTAACCAATGATGAAGCTGAATATATTAGCACCTTGATTTCATCACCAGAGGTTTACGTTGTTTTAAATAACAAATATGTTTCAGTCATCGTGGAAAATCAAACAATCAACACGTCAAACAACCGTAACCCTTTCATAGATATATCCATAAAATTAACCTTTGCCAATCAGCCAATTAGCCAACTATGATTAAATTATTTGTAAACAATACAGAAGTTGACATTGACCAAGATGAAACAAACGTCACGGTTAACTATTCTATTGAATCAATTAATTTAGGCAATATAAAGGGCGCACATTCTAAAAGAAATATAAAATTACCAGCAACCAAAACCAATCTTGAAGTATTTGAAAACATTCAGGAAATAGGTAGCGTGATTACAGATGCTTATAAACTCTTTGACGCAAGGTTAGAGGCAAGTGGTGTACCTATTTTAGTTGGCAAAGGTCGTGTCGATTCTGGAGCAATCAATAATATCCATTCAGGATTTCAAGGCAAAGATTACAAGGTTGCACTAATAGGCAACAATGCAGATTGGTTTGCCGATGTTGGTAACATATTGGTAAGAGATTTAGGATGGCAGACAATTACAGTTTCAACGGCATCGATAAAAACAAATTACAATCCAACAACGGCTGAATCATGTTTTATCCTGATGAAGTGGAAAGCATGGGAAATGAAGATTACATTTTAGATAATGAGTTAACTCCAGCCATTTTTATTTGGCAGATTCTTGAAAAAGCATTTGCCAACAAAGGTTATCAGATAAACAGTATATTTAAAAGCGACCCTTTTAATCGTTTAATTATACCGATGGGTTTAAAACTTGATGCAGATTACATCAAGGACTTTGTAAATTTAAGAGCTTCTAATCCTTCACCTTCAACAATTACTCATTCATCTGGCGACGTTGGTACATTGACTATAACGTTTACCGATGAAACAACCGCACCTAACTTTGATACTGGCAACAATTATACTGGTGGAACATATACAACTCCGATTGCAGCATTATATGAGTTGGTTGCTGAATTAAACATCGATTTAACTGCTTCCATTGGAGACCCTAACCAATTTGCGGAGTTGATTTTGTTCTGGGAGATTGATGGAATAGCCGTTCAATCTATGATTTAACGAATGAAACCGTATTAAATGACTCGATTTTACTTGAATATTTAGACGATATTAACGCAAATTCAAGCGTAATTTTAAAATTAAGATACGAAAATGTATCATTTACCTTAAATTTAGCTGGTTCAATATCTGTTGTTGCTGAAAAACAAGTCATTGATGTTGGCGAAACATATAACCTTCAATATATCATACCTAATAGTTGGTATGTCAGGGACATCATTACCGACCTGACATTGATTTTTAATCTTGCATGGGAGACAGACGTACAAAGCAAACAAGTATATGCCTATCCAAAAGATGATTACACGGTCAGATACAAAGCCAATGCAACGGGTGTTGGAACATTGACCTCGTTTACTGGCTTCTTTAAGGATACAGACCTATATGATTTAAACACCAGACAAATTGAAGATGCAGAGTTTCAAATATTAGATGGCTACAAGTCAAGTCAGGTATTGGCTTACGCAACAGATGATGACACGACAAACAAAGAGGAAGAAAGAAGAGGGGTAAATATATATTCAGGTGGCTACAACTTTCCAACAGATAGATTTGAAAATGGGATTGAATTTATTTATACCAAATTCTTTGCAAAAGCAATTCACATCAATGATGTTGCAATCACATCAGGAGGAACGTACGGTGCGCAAATGCCATTAGTGTTTGGGGATGATTATAACACGGTGACAGATGCAGAACCAAATTATTCTTTAGCACCACGTTTGCTTTATTATGCTGGAAGGCGAAACGGCTATGATGGTTATGTAAGGTTGTATGATGAGACATCAAGTGCTTCAAGTGCTTTTGATTTCCCAGCAGCGTTTATGGTCAACTATAACGACCCAAGTGGAGTTGACTTTAATCTTTCCTTTAGTGATGAGGTAACCAATTATTCAAATGTCATGCAAGGGGTATTTAAGACATTCCATTTGCAGACATACAAAAGAATTGAATTAGGCAAGTTATACACGACCTATGTCAAATGGGATAACAGTCTAATAAGTAATTTGTCATTCAGGAGGAAAGGTTTAATTGGTACTGGTAAATTTATTCTTCAGGAATTGGAGTACAACCCAAAGAGCAAAAGACCAGCAAAGACGGTTTTATTGTATGATGAAAAACCAAATACGACTGATTTATCTAAAGTGGTAAATACAATTACTTTGGCTGGAGCATCACCACAGAGTGGAACGGTAACTGGTTCAGGGTCAGGTTTGGTTGGTGCAAGTAGTGTAACGGTTAACATTCAACTTTCTTATAATCCATTCTTAAATTCAAGTACAAACGTATTGGTTCTACCAGTCAATTCAGGATTGACACAAGTAAGCATTCAAAGTGCCAATGTTCTTGTTTTCCAGAATGGTCAAAAACTATTGCCTTCAATTCAATATACAATATCAGGGTCAACCGTAACCATTGACTCAAATGTTCACTATGAAGGTTCAAATTATGAAGTAATTATTAACGGAGTAACTAAAGGATAATGGCAAAGCAAGTAGTTGGTTTTGAAATAGTCATTGATGGTTTAGGCAGAACCATTGAAACGGCAACCGAGTTGAAAAGGGCAATTGCCTTTGTCAATGAGGAAATTAAAAAGACATCTGATGTTCAGG
>RFNS01000129.1 GCA_009927055.1 Alphaproteobacteria bacterium
AAAATAATTGTAAAGTTTGTGATAATTCGTTTTTACATTCATGCACCCCTAAACCAATCCAAATATTTCTGTGTTGATACATATTTCCGATTAAAATGTAATTATCCTTATCTTTTGAAATATATCTAAAAGCATCTTTTTTTGCTCCAAACTTTCTTTGAAATTCATAATATTGCCAATCGTTTAATTGTAAATTATGAATACCATCCAAATCGTTAAATGAAATTCTAGATTCTTTTAAATACTGGTCTTTAGTGTATAAAGACGTTTCAATACATTGTACATCTTCAAACATATTAAATTGACTAGTATTTACAAAGTTTTTATTTACATCCCAATAAGGTTTTAATTGATTTGTCTTAATCACTCCAATACTCTTTCTTTCTTCGTTTAACTTAGAAATACTAGGTGAAACAATTTTTTGAAACATTGAAATTATAAAATCTTTATTTACTTTTCCAAGGCAAATAATTTCTTTTTCAAGTCCAATAAAATTGTCAGTCCTTGTCATTGAGGATAATTTCCATGATTCTTTTCTTGTATCTCTACTATTCCTTTCAACATCAATAATATATTTATACCATCTTTTGAATCCTATTAAAGGAACAGGGTAAACTCTTATAAATCCAAGTTCTTGTGAATAGCCAACAGTGCATGAATATTCCCTGCCATCTTTTTTAGATATTTCAGGAATTGTTTTTGCTATAACAATATATTCAATTTTCATCTGCCAACTGTTTTAAATGTTCACCATGACAACGGAGTGGGTAACAATGACAGCCTAATGCCTTACCTTTTAATTGCTTTACTTTTTGATTTAATTCTAATTTTAAATTAAAATATACTTTGAAAGATTCACAAACAGTATCACGATTCCCATCACCTCCAATTAAAAATGGATTTCCCCAGTCGCTCCATCTATCTATTTGTTGAAACCTTTCATTATCCTTTGCCCATTTCATAGCATGAAAATTTGTATTCATGTTTAAGACAACCGTTTCACCATTTTTCATTTTATTAATAAGTTCCAAATCTTCTAATGGTATAACCTCAGTACTTCCTTTTTGGTCAATAATTTGCCTTTTTACTTCGGCTCTTTCTTTTGCGACTTCTTTAGCTTTCTTTAGTAGTTCCTCTGGTGTGCTAATTGCAAACATTGGTTCATTTTTTACTTCCTTAATTTCTTGATTTACAGGTTTCCAATCATTCACAACCGATTGAACTCTTGCGGCTGTTATAGGCTGCCTTGTTTCCTCGCTTTGTTCTACAACTTCTTTCCAAACCTCTTTTTGAATTTCAGGCTCCAGACTTGTTAGCGGTCTTACCTGTCTTTCTGATTCTGGTAGAATGGGAGCCATGGCTCCCAAGTTACTAATCACTTCAGATGCTTGAATTAATTGATTAACATACCTTTTGCCTAAATGCCATTTTTGTTGGCAATAATCTTCAAAAGTGTTAAATTCATTTCGATATAATCTTTTATCTCGAATAATAAATAACGCTTCGCCAACCTCAATAAAAGTTTTTAAGCCTTGCTTAATTACAACTTCGCATCTTTCGAGCTCATGCGATTCTTCAATATTCAATATTTGCATAGGTAG
>RFNS01000126.1 GCA_009927055.1 Alphaproteobacteria bacterium
AAGAGGAGACTGCTTTTGTATTGGAGCTTCTGCTGTGGGTTCAGGTGCTACATTTAAATCGTCATACTTTTTCTTAGCCTCAGCATAATCATCTTGAAGCATTAAATGCTTAGCATACCCAAAAATATCATCTTGGGTAGCTCCTTGTGGCGCTTCAAACTTATACTTCTTTCCGTTAGGCGCTTGAACAACGTGAATAGGCATGGCTATTGTTTACCTAAATATACAAACCCAGGAAATTTATCGCTACCCGATGCGCCTCCTGAAACATTTGAAAGAAACCGTTTTTCAACTAGATTAAGAGCAGCATCTCGTTTATTCGTCAAATCTGTCATTTCAGCAATTAGTTCTTTTGTATAAGGCATACCAAAAGGTACAGATTTACGTAATATATCTAATCGTTCATCAAAAGGTTTAGCAGCACTAGCTAAAGATTTTTCTAAATTAGATGCGATTTGAACACCAAGTTGCGCTTTAGCATTTTCAACTCTTGATTTAATTTGTTCGCTAAGCTGTCTACCTTGCATATCCAACTGAGCTTTGGTTGTAGATTCACTAGAAGCGAGTTGGGCGGCTGTGCGAGTGTCTGCGCTTTCAATTTCTTTTCCGCGCATAAACGTACTCATAGCTGAATTAACAGCGGATACTTTTGCGTCGGCAACTTTATTGAGTGCGTTATCTCTTCGGATTTCTCTAGCCTCCAACATATCCATAGCTTTTTGAGATTTACTACGTGCCACAGTTTGTTCAGCAGATCGTAGATCCATCTCAGCTCTGTCAAGTTCTTTACGAGCTTTTTGGAAATCTTTAAGATCTTGTCCAAAGCCTTTGACTGCTTCTGATGCACCCTTACCAATATTGACAAACGCATAGGGCGAAGTGCCACCAAGAATGCCGAGACCTGCTTCAAGAATCCGTAAATTAGCAGCTTCTTTTTTATCAGTCTTTGCTTCTTCGCGCATGCTATCTAAACGACCTTGCATCTTTTCAAAGAATTTAGGATCTACTCCGGCAGCAACATCTGCTTCCGACATTTGAGTAAACATATTTCTAAGTATTGGTTTTTCAGGAACTGCGTATCCAGCATCGCTAACTACTCTTTCTCCAACTCTACGCCCATACTGTTCTACAGTCTCACCTTCATCACCTCTACCGGCTTTCATCTCAGCCATAATGTCTGTAGCTGATCTAGGTTTAAATGAAGAACCGACATTAATTAATTCAGACGAGGGCTGTCTAACTACGTCTTGTTTTGATTTTTCTATT
>RFNS01000052.1 GCA_009927055.1 Alphaproteobacteria bacterium
TGTACACGCAGCAGAGCGGCACGCTTGAGAAGTCATGGGGCCGCGACGGCGTACCGGACGAACTCGAGCCGTTCGCGAAGCAGCACAGAGTGCAGAACGTCACGCTCGTTACGACGTTCGAGGATGCCGCAAAGGCGATTCAGAACGGCTACCCGGTCGCGGTGTGCAGCGGCCAGGGATTCAGTATGACGCTGCGGGATGGTTACCTGACGCCGTCTGGCAGCTGGGCTCATTGCATGATGTTTCTCGGGGTACGGTGGAAGCCATACCCGGCCCTGTATTGCGAAAACTCCTGGGGCAACTGCTACTCGGGCACGCCAGACAAGAACGTGCCAGCGGCGTTTCAACTATCCGGCGGATGGGTGAAGGCCGCGACGTGCACCAGCATGCTCAGCGGCGAAGACTCTTTCGCGGTCGCCGGCTTCGACGGCTTCAAGCCGCGGCAATTGCCCGACAACTGGCTGCGAGGGATTCTCTAATGCGATTCCTGATCGCACTCCTGGTCGTGATGGTCGGCTGCGTCGCCTCGCTGCCGAGCGACAACGGCATCACCGCGGACATCGCGTGCGAGACGGCACGCATGGTGGTGCAGCTGCGGCAACAGATTCCGCCGACGCCGGTATCGGACGCCTGCGAAAACTGCAACGGCACCGGCAAGATTGGCGACGGAAAGATCGTCATGACATGCCCGGCGTGCGGCGGCACGGGCAAGAAGCCCAAGAGCGTGTGTGTGGAGGGCTGTCGTGACGCTCGCTGACCTGCAATCGCACGTCTACCACGAACTGCCCATGCTGCAGCGCACCGTAACAGGGCGTCGCACGGTGTATCGGATCGTTGCATCCGCCGTGCGGCATTGGCCTGGCACCGTGCTCATGCAGTGCGACGATGGCGAGGCCCAGGTGGTCGGCACGCACTTCGGACGGCAGCTCGAGCGAATCGCCCGCCGCGAGTACGGCATGGGAATCATCTTGACGCTGGTGCTGTCTGCCGTGATCTCCGAGATCGTCAAGGTCTTGATCCGCTGGTGGATGGAGCGGCACGAGAACCAGACCGCGATGCATTGCATGACGCTCCAGATGCGAGGCAGCCATGACTGAAGCCGCAAAGGACACCATGTTCGGCATCATGGAGCGATGGGGCTTTCCCGTGCTCGTCGCCATCGCCGCCGGCTGGATTTTGCGGAATGACGTGTTGCTTCCTCTGGTAGAAGAACATCGGCAATTCGTGAAGGAACTCAGCACGACGCAGCGAGAGATCGGACGGGCAATCAGCGAGCAGACGCGGCTGCTGTATGCGTTGCAGCCGAAGGAGTGACCATGGAACACACGCTGCTGATCCTGCTGATCGTGGCGGTCTTCGTGCTGGCAATCAGAAAGTAACACATGGGAATGAACAATCGCCTGATGCGGCCGGTTGCGAGCGGACTAAATCCAAAAACCATCGTTGGATTGTCGCTGTGGCTTGATGGGTCCGACTCGTCCACGATAACGCTCAACGGCGCAAACGTATCGGAGTGGCGTGATAAGAGCGGCACAGGCGCGCCCGCTGCGGCACAGAGTACGGCAGCATCACAGCCTGCGTACAACGCGAGCGGCGTCAACGGTCGCGGCACAGTGGACTTTGATGCCACTGAATCGCTGGTCTTCGGGTCATCGACCGCCTCATTCAACTACCTACACAATGCCACAGGTGCGACCATATTTGTGGCATGGAAGCCAGACGCGACCAGCAATCCAGACGATTCGATATCTGCTGAACAACACAAACAACTCCACATCATCAACTGGAATAGGCGTCTTTTGACGACCGCTCAAGCGTGTCGCGAAACAACAGAATGAGTTTCAACGTCAATCGCGGCGTAAATGGACAGCCCACGTCTAGCGTCATCACTAACAACGATTTCGTTACGGCCGCCAATTCGTTTTTCGTATTTTCTGCTGTCATTGACAACGCGAACGCAACCGCTGCTAGCCGGTTGTTTTTGTATAGCAACGGAACCTCGTCCGGTGTCGCGAACACTTTGACGAACGCGGCCGCGACTGGAAACGCTTCGCTGAACATGACAATAGGAAACTTCGGTGGCGGTGGTTCGCCGGCGAGCATCGCGGAGATTCTTTTCTATCAGGGTGTTCTTTCGGCATCTTCGCGGCAGTACGTCGAGCGATATCTATTCAAAAAGTACGGCATTGTGGCTGCATGACAATGCGATTCTTTCGATCAACTGACGCGGTCTACGAATCCATTCGGACGCAACTGGACGGCGCCTACGGCTACCCAAACGCTGACACCAAGACCTTGACCAGCATTACGCCCGCTGCCGATGCGCCGCATGACACGCAGGGGCGCGTGTACCTTGCTATCTCGGGTGAGTACTGCGAATACAACCTTCCTGCCGAGTTGCTGCCGCAATTGCTCGCCAGCGGTGCGGTGGAAGAGATTGCAGAAGATGCGCACCGCGCCGCTGTTGAGCCGCCGGAGCCATGAACCGCAAACTGCACGATACGCCACACCGAAGCGTAGGCTGGATGTAGGCCACGATCCGGGGCGTCACGACACCTTCGGCAGGACGTCAGGGGCGTTTGTGTCGGCAGGCACAATTCTGGGGTCCAGATACTTTCTGGTCACCGTCGGACTCGAGTGGCCCATCAGCGTCTGCGGGTCGCCGCCGGCCGCCGCGTAGTACGAAGCCGACGTCTTGCGGACTCGGTGGAACTTGCTCATCCGATCATTCGGCAGCCCAGCACGCTCGCAGATGCGGCCGAGGCGATGCCAGATCAGGGTATAGCTTCGATCCCAGTCGAAGACGAGTTTGCGCTTCGTCTTTGTCACAATGATGGCCTCGTAGCACTCGGGCGGGATCGGCCGATATATGTCGGCCCGCTGCCCCTTCCGGCCCTCGGCGCGAAAGATCACAGCCTGCGGCTCGACGTCCAACCACTCCAGCGCCAGGAGGCCGCCGATCCGCTCTCCCGTCCAGTACGCTGTCTGGAGGATCGCGCGGAACCACCGGCACGCCGGCACGCCACAGATTTCGCCTTGCTCGCCATCGCAGGCGACGAGCAGGTGCCTGAACTCGTCGATGAGCCACGCCCTCGGCACACGCTCCGGCACGCGGATCGTCCGCATCTGAGGCCACTGGCAGAGGCCACGCCTCGCGGCGAACTCGGCGAGCGCGTGCAACTGGGCGCGATCTTTAGCCGCTGTCCCCACAGACCGAGTTCGCAAACGCCAAGCCAAGAACTTGGCGAGTTCCAGTTCGTCTAGGTGCTGCTCTACGGTCGGCTCGACGCCACCGAGGAACTCTCGGTACTTCGAGATCGTCATCCCGTAGAGGCGAATCGTCCGGTCTCCGATCCCCTTCAGGGGAGCGTAGAGGTCATCTAGCAGTTGCTGTAGCGTCAAGGGTGCGTCTCCTGCAGAGGGAGTACCACATCCTTGCGGCTAGGCAAACGAACGCATCATGCGTTTCGTGAGAATCAAGATTTTTTCCGCCCGGCAGTTCGGGTATTCCTTGCAGATGGTTGCAGCCCACATCTC
>RFNS01000051.1 GCA_009927055.1 Alphaproteobacteria bacterium
CACAAATTAATTGAAGAAATTTCTTTATTCTTTTCTTTACAAATTTCTGATTCTGAACAAGTTATTGGTAAATGGGTTGAAGATATCCTTCAAATGGAGGTAAAAAACACCCAATCAGGCTTGTCCAGTTGGTTTCCCGGGTTGAAGATACCTTTCAAATGGAGGTAACAAACACCAAAAAGAAAACTATAATTCAAATCCGGTAGTCATGTTGGTATACGCCACCTATGTTAAAACCATAATTTCTTTTAACAAAAACTCTCCAAAATTCTCTATCTAACTCTCCAAACCAAGTTTCAAGCATTTCCCAAAATTCAGTTAATATGAATAACTCTTTAACATTCACAAAATTTTTATATTTTTTGTCATGTCTGATGTAAAATAATAAGTCATTTTTGTCTTCTGAATCCCAATATTCATCATCAGTAGATGAAATATTTTCTACTTCATATAAATAAAGTTTTGGAAATTGATTTTTAATGAATTTGTACACTAAATCGGACAATCTTTCATAATTAGTCTGTTTAACTTTTTCAAATTGTTCTTGCTCAATCAAAAATTTCATTTGTAGATAACATTTAATAATTTTATCTTAAAATTTTCTTTTCCAATATATTCAGACAAATTAATGTTTAATTGGAACAAAAATTCTCCAGTATCAAAAAAATCGGTGTCTTCAACTTGAATCAGTAACCCAATATCAAAAATATTTTTACCATTTTCAATTTCTAAAAAAACTCTAACAACATCAACTTTTTTTAGTTTCCACAAATTATTACAAAAATCAACCTCAGTTTGTGAATTAAAATCATAAATATTGTTACAATAATTCCTGATCTCAAAAACAGATAAATCAATAAGTTTTTGAAATTTTTCCGGTTTCAATTGCGATTCTAAAATTAAAAACTTCACAAAAAATAAATATTTGTTATTTAAAAATTATTTCTTATTTTTGTTAAAACAAATTAAATGATTATGACAATAGAGCAAATTAAAGAAAAAGTTCCAGCAATTTTTACAACAAATCCATCGCCAAAAATGTCTAATAAGTATGTTTTTGTGCCTACACTTGAAATTATGGAAAATTTTGAAAAAGAAGGGTGGAAATTGTCTTCCGCCAAACAATCAGGTAAAGGTATATATGATGTACATGAATTAAGATTTCGTAATGGTGAATTACCAAAAGTGGGAGACTCAATTGTTGAAGCGGTAATTAAAAATTCGCACAATGGTTTAGCAACATTTTCTGTTAGTTCCGGATTACATAGATTAATTTGCCAAAATGGTTTAACTGTACCAACATCTATTTCAGAATCATTTAATATACGACATAAGAATTTTGATATAACTGAGGTTAAAAAATTAACAGAAAGTTTTGCGCAAAGATTGCCACTTATACAAAACTCTGTAGATAAAATGATGAACCGAGAATTAACAGATGATGAAAAAATAGAATTTGTTAACAAAGCATCCGCGTTAAGATGGAAGATGGGTAAAATACCGTCAAATTTAAGTATTGATAAAATTTTGGAACCAAATCGTGATGGTGATGTTGGAAACAGTCTTTGGAAAGTATTTAATGTTGTCCAAGAAAAATTTGTTAAAGGAGGTATAACCTATAAAACAACTTCTGGTCGTAAATCAGGATTAAGAAGTTTAACCGGAATAATTGCCGTTAATCAGATTAATACAAGACTTTGGGAAATGGCGGAAGAAATGTGTTAAAAAAAACAAAAAAATATAATGTCAATTGATTATTTGATTCAAAATCTTTTAAAAGAAAATTTAATTAACAATGATTTGGTACAAACTTATAAAGGTGCATCCAAATTTAAATCACTTATTGAT
>RFNS01000157.1 GCA_009927055.1 Alphaproteobacteria bacterium
AAAGCTGGCGGGCCAGCGCCCCGCCCATGTTCACTTTGTGCCTTATCTTGTCGGAGGCCTTCCGCTGGCCATGTTTCTTCAGTTGTCTTTTTGAATATCCTCGCCCGCTACGCGACGCAAAGGTGGCATGTAAAGCAGCAGCGAGGCCGCAACGTATATCGATGAATAGGTGCCAATTAAAATGCCCCAGATAATAGCCACGCTGAAATTCAGCAATGTATCGCCGCCAAAAATGGCCAGTGGGATCATCACAATCAAAGTGGTGCCGCTGGTCATCAGTGTGCGTGATAACGTTTGGTTGACCGTCAGGTTAATCAGCGTGGGCAGATGCGGTTGTTTGGTCTTTCTTAAATTCTCGCGCAAGCGGTCAAACACCACCACCGTATCGTTAATCGAATATCCAGCCAGCGTCAGCACGGCGGCTACGGCGGTTAAATTAAAATCAAGCTGAAGGACAGAGAAAAGCCCCACGGTTACCAGCACATCGTGCAGGGTTGCAAGCAGCGCAGCCACGCCAAATTGCCATTCAAACCGTACCGCCACATAGGCGGCAATGCCCAGCAAAGCCAACACCGTTGCCGTTATGCCGGCCATAAACAATTCACGCCCCACGGTTGGCCCCACCACTTCGGTTCGCCGCCACTCGATCAATGATTGATCGGCCAGCGCGGCACGAACTTTTTCAACCGCCTGCATTTGGGTGGCATCATCGCCTTCTTGGCGTTGAATGCGAAGGCTGATATCGCTGGCCTGATCAGACATATCGCCAAATTCCTGCAGCTGAATTTCACCCAGGCCCAGGCCGCCCAGTTTCTCCCGCCATGCTGAGATATCAACGGTCGAAGGGCTTCGCACCTCCAGTAATATTCCGCCCTTAAAATCGATTCCCAGATTAAGCCCCTGCACGGCAACCGAAGCCATAGAGGCGATAAGCAAAAGCGCCGTGATCACAAAGGCCCAATAACGCTGCTTCACAAAATCGATGTTGGGAACGCCTGATGACGTGGATACAGAGGGTTGTGTTTGTGTCATGCCTAACCCACTAAGCCTATTTGCTTTTTTGTGCAAATCTTCCTTAAACTTTTCACAAGGCTTTTATGAAAAGATGGGCAGTCCAGAAGGTCATGGACACACCTAGCCCCCTCAGCAACAAATCTCCGCCGTGCGTGCACGCCCAGTGGTTTGATGAAGCGTTTCGCGCCGCCGCGCACAGTCCGCACCCCCATGTGAAGGTAGGTGCGCTGATTATCAACGACGCCGAGGGTAAAAAAACGCTGCTTGCCTCGGCCTGTAACGATTTTGCCGAAGGCGTGCTACAACGTCCTGAACGGCTGAATAGTGGCGAAAAAAGCTTCTGGCTGATGTGCGCCGAAAAACGGGCCATTCATGCCGCGCGAACCATCATGCCCGCCTCTCTGCACCCTTGCGCGCTCTATGCCACGCTCGACCCGTGTCACACATGCGCCGATGATATTATTGGCGCAGGTATTAAAACGGTTTATGTGCCGCTGCGGGCCAGCAACCATTACCCCGAATTAAAAGAAAAATGGCAAAAAAGCATGACCATCGGGGCCATTAAGATGCACGAATCGGGCGTGCGTGTTGTTTATGTGCGCCTATAGTTTGCCCAGTAACTTGACGAAACATCTGTAACGTTTTCCCATCTGGCCAGCATGAAAACATTTCCGCTGATGAGTCTGGGGGCCATGGCTTTCAGTCATGCCTGTGTGGCGCTGGTTGTGTGCCTTGCCCTTTTTCTGGCGCCCAATGCGCTGATGGCGCCCGCGACCCTCTTGGTGGAACCTGGCCTGGGCACACGGCAAATCATCCAAAAAATGCGTGAATCTGGCCAGCTGCGCGAGCCGTTTGGCATGATCATCCTCAGCCATCTTTTGAATGCCCCCCTCCAGGCGGGGGAATATCAGGTGCGCCCCAAACAATCATCGGCCAGCATTTTTGGCATGTTGTGGCGCGGCGAGGGTGTTTTGCGGCAACTGACCATCCCCGAAGGCCTGACAAGTTATCAGATTGTGCACATCATTAACACAGCCCCCGCCATGGTTGGGCAGATCACCACCCTTCCGCCCGAAGGCAGCCTGCTGCCCGAAACCTATCGCTACAGCTATGGCACATCGCGGTACGATATGATGCAGACCATGCAACAGCACATGCAAAAAACAATCGCCCATTTGTGGGAAAAGCGGCCCAGCAACTACCCCCTTCAAACCATGCAGCATTTTGTCACGCTGGCCTCGATTGTTGAAAAGGAAACCGGCGTGGCGGCCGAGCGCGCCCGCGTAGCAGGAGTGTTTATCAACCGCCTGCGCATGGGGATGAAATTACAATCAGACCCCACGGTGATTTATGGCCTGTCAGAAGGAAAAGGCTTTTTAGACAGGCCGCTTCTGCGCAAAGACTGGCTGCATCAGCACCCCATTAACACCTATGTCATCGATGGCCTGCCCCCTCAGCCCATTGCCAACCCCGGCCTTGCGGCGCTGCAGGCCACATTATCGCCCGAAACCCACGACCTGATTTATTTTGTGGCCGATGGCACAGGCGGGCATGTTTTTGCCAGCAATCTGAAAGATCACAACACCAATGTGGCCGCATGGCAAAAAATAAATGCCAAAAAAAACAGTCCCTAAGTATCCCAAAAAGCACATAAAATTTCACAGTTTGGGCAGGGCGTGTCTAGACTTCGCCACAATCTGCCATTATGTTCTCGTCATTATCCGATTGATTCTGCCCGCGTCGGGTGGAAGTCGCTAAGCAAGGAGCAACCCATGTTCAAAAAGTTTCTGGCCCTCTCGGCCGTTGTCTTACTCGTCGCCGCGTGCGAAACGGGCCCCAATGATGGTAGCAGCGCCGGTGGCGCTGGCGGCATGGGTGGTGGCACGGGCAGTGGTTATGCCGCCCCTGGCACACAGGAAGATTTGGTGGTGAACGTTGGCGATCGCGTTTTCTTCGCCCTCGACCGCTCTGACCTGACCAGCGAAGGTCGCGCCACGCTTGATCGCCAGGCCCAGTGGCTGAAACGCTATCCCAACATGAGCGTGACCGTGGAAGGCCATTGCGATGAACGGGGCACCCGCGAATACAACCTCGCTTTGGGTGAACGCCGCGCGCTGACCGTGAAAAATTATCTGATCGCTGCGGGTGTCGACTCCGGCCGCGTTCAAACCATCTCTTACGGCAAAGAGCGTCCGGCTGTTCTGGGTGGTGATGAAAGCGCCTGGTCACAGAACCGTCGTGGTGTCACTGTCGTGAACCCATAAGGCTTGCTTGAGCACAGAAAAGGCCGCGAAAGCGGCCTTTTTTGTTGGCTGAGGCTGCTGTTTTGTTACGCTGACGCAGCACAGTGCTGTTGCCCTAAATGTGCCGTTGGTTCATTCTACCTTCCATGATGGAGGCTGTTATGAGATTCCTTATCGCCATTCCCGTGTTGATGGTTTTGTTGGCGCCGCCAGCCATGGCGCAGACCGATTTTCAGGCCCGCAACCGCCTTCAGGCGCTGGAACAAGAAGTGCGCGACCTGCGAAGCCAGCTGGCCAGCGGTTCTGCGGCCAGCGCATCATCGGGGGGAAGCGCCACAGGGGTTGAGCTACGCCTTTCTGATATGCAGCAGCAGCTGCGCGAACTGAATGGCCGGCTAGAGACATCAGAATTTCAAAACCGCCAGCTTCAATCGCAGCTGACCAAAATGTCTGACGATTATGAATCGCGCCTGCAAAAGCTTGAACTCAGCGGCCCATCCATGCGTCCTTCGGCGGCCATCAACACCCCTGAGGAAGATCCCATCAGCGCGGCCACCGCCGCCCTGCCGCCCACACCACAAACAACGCCCCCCGCCAGCGATGTGAACCTGCGCACCAATGTTGCCAGCGAAGGCTCGGCCATTAAGGGTGATTTGGGCAACATCGCCTTGCGCGATGGCACGGTGGTGGATGCCAAGGTTGAACCCAAACAGCCCGCCCTGCCCGATAAGCCGGCTGATTATGGCCTGACCGCCTCGGAACACTATGATTATGCCTTTGGCCTGCTGCGCGAAGCAGAGTATGACAAAGCTCAGACCGCGTTTGAAAGTTTTTTGACCAAATATCCCAAAGACAGGCTGACCCCCAATGCCAAATACTGGCTGGGCGAAACGCTGTACGTGCGCGAAAATTATGACCAGGCGGCCGTGGTGTTTGCCGAAAGTTTCGAAGTAGCCCCCAAAGGCAGCAAGGCGCCCGACAGCCTGCTGAAATTGGCCATGTCGCTGGCCAAGCTTGAAAGAAAGGCCGATGCCTGCGCGACACTCAAGGCGCTTTCGGGGCAATTTCCCAATGCATCGCCCGCCATTCGGGCCAATGCCGAGCAAACAGGGAAGGAGCTGAAATGCGCCCCCGCCCCCACGCCCAAAAAGGCCGTGAAAAAACCCGCACCACTCGCCAAAAAACCAGCCGAGGAACCCAAGACAGAGAAACCTGAGGGTGAGGAATAACGCGCGGCCTGTTCAGTTGATCTCATGGTTGAACTTCTTACCCGAAGCCCCTTTAACACCACAGATAATATTTATGCCGTCGCCGTCTCTGGCGGGCCAGACAGCATGGCGCTGGCGCATCATCTGGCGCAGTGGGCTGTGCTTGAGAAGAAAAAATTGCTTGCGCTGGTGGTCAATCATGCTCTGCGCCCCGAAAGCGGGGACGAGGCAAAACAAACCGCCCTTTGGCTTAAAAAAATGGGCATCGCCGCCAAAATTCTGGTGTGGACGCATGGCCGGCTAACAACGCGCCTTCAGGCCAGCGCGCGCGCGGCGCGGTATAAGCTGATGCAGGATGCCTGCAAAAAACACGGCATCCGCCAGCTTTTTTTGGCTCATCATGCCGATGATCAGATGGAAACAGTGCTGATGCGCATGCTGAAGGGCAGCGGGCCCGATGGTTTGCAAGGCATGGGCGAGGCCAGCACACAAGGCACCCTTACGCTTCGCCGCCCCTTGCTGGATCTGAGGAAAAAACACCTTTTAGCCTACTGCAAAAAAAATAACATTCCCTTCCACAACGACCCCAGCAACGCCAACCCCCAATTTGGGCGCACCGCTATGCGCGACATGCTGGGGGCATGGGATAAGCTGGGCTGGCAGCCGCATGACCTGGCCTACTTCATTCGGCGGCAAAAAATGGCGGCCGAAGCGCTTGAATTCTCGGCCCACCATTTTTCAGAAAAACTGATGCGGCAGGATAGAAAAAAAATCAGCCTGCATGCCGCCGGCTGGGCCAGCCTGCCAGATGATTTGAAAGTGCGCTTGCTGGAAAGCATCATCGATCGTTTGCAACCAAGAACTTACGCCCCGAAGTTGATGCAGGTCATGGGCCTGTGCACGGCCATGACAGAGGCCCTGGCCCACCAAAAAAACTGCACAAAAACACTTGGAAAATGTCTTTTTACCCTTAAAAAAGGCATGATTGTTGTGGAGACTGAAAAAACCTAGCCCATTGCAGAACGTCTTATTTGCACTATCTTAACTGTCAGCGCTCAAACTGCCCTTTTGCCCAAGAGGAAAACGTGACCACCCCCAACAAAAACAACAACAATCAAGATAATGGCATGCTGCGACAATTCGCCGTGTGGCTGATCATTGGCATGCTGGTTTTTGCCTTGTTCGATGTTTTTCAGGGCCAGAATACCAAGCAAATGGGGGCCACTGTCCCCTTCTCTGATTTTATTGCCAAGGTGGAAGCCGGCGAGGTGACCGAAGCCACGCTGCGCGATCAGCAGGTTATTTTTACAACCCGCAACAGCGCGGTGCCCAACAACAGCATTTTACCCTTTAACAATGATGTGAGCGAGCGGCTGATTAACAAAGGCGTGCGCGTGGTGGTCGAGCCGCCGGCGCAGGGCCCCTCGCTCTTCAGCATTTTCCTTTCGTGGCTGCCGTGGATTTTGATCATGGGTGTGTGGATTTATTTTATGCGCCAGATGCAGGGTGGCGGCGGACGTCTGATGGGTTTTGGACGCAGCCGCGCCAAACTGCTGACCGAAAAACATGGCAAAGTCACCTTCGATGATGTGGCCGGCATTGATGAAGCGAAGCAGGAACTTCAAGAAGTGGTTGAGTTTTTGAAAGACCCGCAAAAATTTCAAAAACTGGGTGGAAAAATTCCCAAAGGTGTGCTGTTGGTTGGCCCCCCCGGCACCGGTAAAACACTGACCGCCCGCGCCGTGGCGGGTGAGGCGAATGTGCCTTTTTTCACCATCTCAGGCTCTGATTTTGTGGAAATGTTTGTGGGCGTGGGCGCCAGCCGCGTGCGCGATATGTTTGCCGAAGCAAAAAAACACGCGCCGTGCATCATCTTCATCGATGAAATTGATGCGGTGGGTCGTCACCGCGGCGCAGGACTTGGCGGCGGGAATGATGAGCGCGAGCAAACCCTGAACCAGCTTCTGGTTGAAATGGATGGGTTTGAGGCGAACGAAGGAATTATTCTGATCGCCGCCACCAACAGGCCCGATGTGCTGGACCCCGCGCTGCTGCGTCCTGGCCGCTTCGACAGGCAGGTGGTGGTGCCGAACCCCGACGTGGGCGGGCGTGAGAAAATTTTGCGTGTTCATTTGCGAAAAATCCCTCTCTCGGCCGATGTGAACCCCAAGGTGATTGCGCGTGGCACGCCAGGTTTTTCGGGGGCTGATTTGCAAAATCTTGTGAACGAAGCCGCGTTGCTGGCCGCACGTCTGAATAAAAGTCAGGTTGGCATGGCCGAGCTGGAATCGGCCAAAGACAAGGTGATGATGGGCACCGAGCGTCGCAGCATGGTGATGACCGAAAAAGAAAAAGAACTGACGGCCTATCATGAAGCCGGCCACGCCATTGTATCGTTGCACGTGCCCTATGACCCGCTGCACAAAGTCACCATCATTCCGCGCGGTCGCGCCCTGGGGGTGACCATGAATTTGCCCGAGCGTGATAAATTTTCGATGAGCAAACAAGAGTTGGAAGCGCGGCTGGCCGTGCTTTTTGGCGGCCGCATTGCCGAAGATATCATTTTTGGCGCCGAAAATGTGACCACAGGCGCCGGAAACGATATTCAGCAAGCCACCGCCCTGGCCCGCCGCATGGTGATGGAATTTGGCATGTCTGAAAAATTGGGGCGCGTGCGCTATCAATCGAACGAGCAGGAAGTTTTTTTGGGGCACAGTGTGGCGCAGCAGCAAAATATTTCTGAAGACACCGCCAGAATTATTGATACAGAAATCCGCCGCTTGATTGAGGAAGGCGAAGTGAAAGCGCGTGAAATTCTCACACAGCGTTTTGATGACCTGCACAAACTGGCCAAAGCCTTGCTGGAATATGAAACGCTTTCAGGCGACGAGGTGAACGATTTGCTGGCCGGCAAACCCATCAAGCGCGATGATGGCAACACACCGCCGCCCATGAAAACGCTTGCGCAGCACGATGCCCACAAAAAATCATCGGTGCCCAGCGCGTCGGGTGATTTTTCGGGCACCGCCCCGCAAGGCGCCTAAGCATTTCCATGCGCCGGCCGCTCTGCTAAGGCTTGTGTGTGAATCTGCCCCTGCCACGCCATGATGTCACCGAACGTGCCCTGTGGGCCGCTATTGTGGTTGTCTTATATATTGCGCTCAGTTTTGTTTTCAATCCGCAAAGCGCGTTTCTCAACGCACGGTTTGATGACCCCGATGATTATATGCGCATGGTGCAGGTGCACGATTTTGTGAATGGACAAAACTGGTACGATCGCACTATCAAAGACCTCGATCCCGATCACGCCTTCACGCAAGATTGGTCACGCCTGCCCGATGTGCCGCTGGCCGCGCTTATTCACGCCGCGCGCTTCATTGGGTTTGATCTTTACTCGGCCAGCTATATGGCCGCCTATTTATGGCCGCTGGCCTTGCTTGCGGCGCTGCTGTGGCTGTATTGGCGCGGACAAAAATTGTTTCTGCCGGCCGATGCGTTCTGGCTTACGCTTGTTCTTTTTGTCTGCAATTATTTTGCCACGCGCGATTTTTCACCCATGCGGATCGATCATCACGCCTATCAGCAACTGTGCGGCCTTGCCTCCTTTTTTCTTCTTATCGCGGCACTGAGATGTTCCCAAAACGACAAAGCCATGCTTGCCGGCATCGTCAGCAGTGTGGCCTGGGCCATGGGGGGTGAGGCGTGGATGCCCATTCTTCTTTTCCTGCTTGGGTTGTCGTTTCTTGCTGTGGGAAATTTCCCCGCTGCGATGGTGGCCGGAAAAAAATATGCCTTCGGCTTAATGATGGGCAGCATTGTTCTTCTTCCCGCCATCAGGCCTGTGCATGAATGGCTGACCTTCTCATTTGCCTTGCCCAGCCTGCACAATATTCTGCTGGCCAGCCTTGCCTGCTCTGTTTTCTCCATCGCGCTGATGGCGGGGCAGAAGCACACCAAAATATTTTTTATATCATCAGGGGTTTTTGCCCTGTGGCTCATCACACTTCTTTCGCCAGAAGCCTTTAACGGAATTTATGGCAGCCTCAGCCCCGCCAATACGCGCCTCATCATCGATCAGGTGACTGAAGCCAAGCCGCTTTACGCCTTTGTGCAAGATTATCGCCCCAACCTGTGGCAAACTATTCTGGCCGCAGCCAAGCTTGGTTACAGCATCGCTATGCCGCTTGTTGCTTGCCTGTTTGCGTTTTATATGGCCGAGAAAAAAAAGAAAGCTTATTGGTGGTTTGCGGCTTTGGTGCTTCTGGTTCTTCTGCTTCTGGGTTGCTTCTGGCAAATACGCGCCCTCACTCATGCCAATGTTTATGCGCTGCCGCTGGTTGCAGCTTTTATCTGGCACCTGTGGAGGCGCAAAAAAAAATCGCCCCTTACGCGAAAACAGTTTGGTTATGAGGTGATGATGGTGTTGGCGCTCGGACCGCTCATCAACCCGCTTCTTCCCGGTTTGGTGAGGGGAGAGCCCATTATTCCCCACATGCTGTTTCATGTCTCGAATAAAAAATTGACCGACTGCACGCTGAACAGCGTATCTGATTTTCTGAATAATGATCCTGATTTTTCATCGACCCCGCGGCGCATTCTGTCGCCCCTTAACATGGGGCCTGAAATTTTGTTTAGGACACGCCACCAAGTTTTCAGCGCCCCTTATGATGTGACGATGGGGAATGAATTTGTATACAATCTTTTATCAAACCGTAATATGAAACATGTCAAAGAACAATTACAACAACAACGCGTCGATGCTTTGATGCTGTGCATGAATGCGGTGCCTGCCGTTTATGCCCCGCAATCGGTGGATGATAAAAAAATACTGACCGAAGTGGCAGAATATCTGACCACGCAAAAAAATATTCCGCGCGAAGTGGTAGAGAAAATGCGCTTGATCGACCGGTTGATTATGGGGCTGCCGCCAGAATTTTTGGTGCCAGAAACCCGCACGCAAAGCCATTTTATTGGTTTATATCATGTGCGCTGAATTTTTTTACACCTTCTGCAAAATAAACTAAGGTGCGGGCATGACAGAAAAACTTTTTGGCACCGATGGAATCCGCGGCCAGGCCAACACCCATCCCATGACAGCCAACCAGCTGCTGACGGTGGCCCAGGCGGCGGCCACGCTTTTTTTGCGGGGTGACCATCGCCACCGTGTGGTGATTGGCAAAGACACGCGCCTGAGCGGTTATATGTTTGAGCCGGCGCTGACCGCCGGATTTATCAGCGCCGGTATGGATGTGGTGTTGACAGGCCCCCTGCCCACCCCTGCCATTGCCATGCTGACAAAAAGTTTGCGGGCTGATTTGGGCGTGATGATTTCGGCCAGCCACAACCCTTATGAAGATAATGGGGTAAAATTTTTTGGCCCCGATGGTTATAAACTGACGGATGAACAGGAAAATTTTATATCATCGCTTGTGGCCAATCCTTCGCAAATTAAATTGGCCGATACTTCTCATCTGGGGCGCGCCACGCGCATGGCCGATGCTGAAGGCCGTTACATTGAGTGGATGAAGGCAACTTTTCCAGATGATTTGCGGCTGGACGGCGTTAAAATCGTTCTCGATTGCGCGAATGGCGCCGCCTACAAAGTTGCGCCCGCCGTGCTGTGGGAATTGGGTGCCGAGGTGATTACGCTGGCCAATTCTCCTAACGGAAAAAACATCAACGCGCTGTGCGGCGCCACGCATCCGCAACTGATGCAAGAAGCCGTTATCATGCATCAGGCCGATATTGGTTTGGCGCTTGATGGCGATGCCGATCGCTTAATTGTGGCCGATGAAAAAGGCCGCGTGGTTGATGGTGACCAGCTGCTGGCGACCATTGCGCTGGCCTATGCCAAGGCGGGCCGACTGAAAGGCGGCGGCATTGCGGCCACTGTAATGTCGAACATGGGGCTTGAAAAAACAATTGCGGCAAAAGGGCTCACGCTTCATCGCACCGCGGTGGGCGATCGTTATGTGATGGAAAAAATGCGCGAGCTTCAGTTGAATGTCGGTGGCGAACAATCGGGGCATATTATTCTGGCCGATGATGTGACGACAGGCGATGCGCTGATTGCGGCCCTGCAGGTTCTGGCGGCCTTGTGCCGCAGCCGAACCAGCGCAAGCAGCGTGCTGCATCAGTTTGATCCGTTCCCGCAGGTTTTGGTCAACGTTCGGGTTTCCAATGCCGCGCAGGCCCTGCAGGCCGAACATTTTCAAACCATGTGCCAGAAAGCCGAGAAAGATTTGGGCCCGCGCGGGCGGTTGGTGATCCGCAAATCGGGCACCGAACCCGTGGTGCGCATTATGGTCGAGGCTGATGATATGAGCCTGACACAAAAGTGGGCCGATGAATTGAAAAACGCCATCAATCGTTCTTAGGCGCAAACACAAGCGCGTGGTTTGTTCGTTTCTTCAACTCATCCATCGTGCCGCTTAGCGTGATCGATTGTCCATTTTTCCAATCGTCCAGCATATCGGCATAGTGCGGCGAGAGTGGGTGGGCCGATTGTCCGCCCGCGATGATAAAGCGGCTGAGGTTGAGATTGCTGAGATCATAAATGCCCCTGAACCCGCCGCCCGTGGTGCGCGCAAATGGCTCTTGCTTATCAGGTTGACCACTGCCACCGCGGTTGAGCGTGTAAGTATCGCCATCGCTTTCAAAACTTTTATCCCACATCTTGCCGATCCACGGCACTTCAGCCAGCACCCGATTTTTCATGGGCGCCACATGCGCGGCACCCCAATTCCACACCGAAAATTCGGTGCCGTATTGAGCCGAAAGTTTATCGATGGCTTCATAAAAAGCATCTGTCACGGCCTTGCGGCAATCGCCCCCTGTGTTTTTGTCGCAAAGGGGCGGGCGCGGCGTTTGAAGAATTTTTAGCACCGCCATGGCGCTGTGCGGGCCCAGTTCATCCATCACAGTGTCTAGGCGACCTTGGAACAATTTCTGTGAAAGAATTCTAAGCCACCAGCTGAAAATCAGCGGCTCAGGCGCGCTGGCAATCATCTCGCCGTTCCAGGCGCGCATAAAATCGAGAATGCGTTGATCGCGTGCATCACGCGCGCGCACCTGCACAAGATAAGGCGTGAGATCGCGCGCCGCCAGCGACAGTGTATCCATCTGCATGGCCGAAAAATCATCGGCCGAAAATTCTTCCTTGCTACCCAACAGTTGCTGCAAGCGTCTGGCTCTCACATTCTCGGCCCAATCCCACCCCAGCGTGCGATGATAGGCAACATCGACCAGCCTGTTGTTGGCATTAAAAATAATGCCTCCTTCTGGGTTCACGGCACGGGGCATATATTTATCGGGGATAAATCCCCGCCATCCACGCTCGCCCGCCATGGCACTGGAAGGATAACGCCCGTTGCCAAAAACGCGCACAGGCACCTTGCCAATCAGGCGATAAGCAATGTTGCCATCAACATCAGCCACCAGAAGGTTTTGCGAGGGGGTTAGATAATCTTTCATCGTCTCATCAACCGAGGGCCAGTCGCGCGCATAGGCCAAATTATATAACGCGCTGGCCGAAGGATCGGCCGCGGCAAGGCCCACAAACGAAAGGCTGACAATATGTTCCTGATCCAGCACCTTGCCCACATAACTGGGATATTGTTCGCTGACCACCGGGCCAAAATCAGTTTCCTGAACATCAAACACAAAATCATCGCTGCCTTTAATTTTTATCTGTTCGCTTCTTGTTTTCAGAAGCTTGCAATGATCATGCGCCTGAAACTCTGCCGAATTGATAGAAGAAACTTTTTGCACAAACAAATCTTGTGTATCGACATAACTGGTGGTCAGCCCCCAGGCCACGCGGCCGTTATGCCCCAACAAAACCAGCGGAACGCCAGGAATGGTGCCGCCAGCCAGCGTATAGTGCGGCGTGACGATGCGCGCCAAAAACCACTGCGCGGGCAACGAAAGGCCCAGGTGCGGATCATTCGCCAAAAGGGGTTTGCCGGTGGCCGTGCGCGTGCCATCAACCACCCAGTGGTTCGAGGCGCCCTTGGGCTGTGCCCAGGTGGGTTTCAAATTCTGCTGCACCTGCGCGAGCAAAGCCTGCCACTTACTTGTGCGTTCGGTGGTGGGCGATGGGGGAAGTGTTTTTTTGTGATCCTGCTCAAAATCTTTCAGGATATTATCCATATCGTCATGATTTGTGGGCGTCTCTGCCTCGTCGCTGTGTGTGGGCGCATCAAGAATAATGGGGGCCTGAATTTCATCGGCATCGTCATCTTGTTTATTGTTAGGTGGAGGGGCCGGAATCTCTCTCACCCTTTTCTTGAAAGCGGGCTGCGTCGTGATGGGGTCATCATCGGCCAGTTGCATAAAATATTTTTCAACGTCCACTTCCTCCATCTCGGCTCGCAGCTGACCGCGCAAAGCCTCTAACGCCGCATTGCCCGAAAGCTGCCACGCCATCAATTTCCCCCACACCAGGCTATCGGCCGGTTGCCACGCTTCGGGCGCATAATTCAGCAGCTGAAATTCATAGGGCAGTTTATCGCCTTGATGATCATCAATCCACGCATTCACCCCGTCGGCATAAGCCTGTAAAACTTTTTGATACTCGGCTGTCTGATAAGAAAACCCCTGCTTCGCCAACGCATAAAAATTGAGCGTGCGATTGAGTCGATCATAATCCAGCGTTATTTTGCCCAAAATTTCAGATAGCCGACCCTGCCCCGCACGACGTTGCATATCCATTTGAAACATGCGCTCGCTGGCATGAAGATAACCCAAAACACGCCATGCATCCTCCACCGTGTCGGCAAAAATGTGGGGCACGCCGTGTTCATCGCGCACAGTGGTGGTGTGTTGGCTTAACCCTGGCAATGTTATCTCACCCTGCAAGGCGGGCAGGCTTTTTTGCCAAAGCATCAGGCCATAGCCCGCCCCCACCGCGCCCGCCACAAGCATCAGCACAAGCGCGCCCGCCACTGTCAGAATCAGCCAGTGGGGCAGAAGGCGTTGGGTGTGCGAATCTTTGGCTGCCGGCATGTTCAGGTTGTTTTGAAGGCTATAGGTGCCTACAATCATTTTCAACCATGGCCGAACGAAAAACCCTGCAAGGATTAAGCCCCTGTGGCTTTCATGCCCTTTCCTACCTTGAATGGGGGCATGCTGATTCTGCGCGAACCATCGTGTGCATTCACGGCCTTACCCGCAACGCCCACGATTTTGACACGCTGGCCCAAAAACTCTCGACCAAGGCGCGGGTCATTGCACTCGACCTGGTGGGCCGCGGACAAAGCGATTGGCTGCGCGACCCCAGCCATTATCATCAGGCCCAGTATCTGGCCGATATCAACGCGCTGCTGGCCCGCCTGAATGTGCGCCAGGTTGATTGGATTGGCACCAGCCTTGGCGGGCTTTTGGGCATTGTGCTGGCCGCGCAACCCAACACCCCCATCAGACGACTGGTGCTGAACGATGCCGGCCCGTTTGTGCCCCTCGCCTCGCTTCAACGGATTGCCATGTATGTGGGCATCGACCCCATTTTTGCCAGCCAAACGCAGGTGGAGGCGTGGTACAGACAGGTTTACAGCCTTTCGGGCCCCTTTTCTGATGATGATTATATCCACCTCGCGCGGCATGGCAGTCGCCAAAGGCCCAACGGCACTTTTGGCCTGGGGTATGACCCATCTATTTCCTTAAATTTCAATGCGTTGGCTACCGATATTAATCTGTGGCCGCTTTATCAGATGATCACCTGCCCCACTATGGTGATCCGCGGCGAGATCAGCGATGTGTTGCCAGAACCCGTGGCCAAGCTGATGACCGAATCAGGCCCGCGGGCGGTGTTGCATACCATCCCCCACATTGGGCACGTGCCCGGCCTGTGCGATGCGCACCAAATAAGCCTGATTGAGCAGTTTTTGGGGCTTTAGGGTAACAACTAAGCCGCGTCAGAAAAAAAAGCGTCATCCCCGCGAAGGCGGGGATCCATTCATCAACCCGCACTGTTTGCGACGACATAGATTGATTCCGATCATTCGCGGGAATGACGACAGATCAAACAATTCTAGCCCTGATGAAACTGGGCCCTAAAACAACCTCTAAGCCGCCTCGGTCAGCCATTGATGCAACTGGGCCTTGGGCACCGCGCCAACTTTGCTGGCCACCTGCTGGCCGCCCTTGAACAGAATCATGGTGGGGATGCTGCGAATGCCAAACTGGCTGGGCGTGTGGGGGTTATCATCCACGTTCATTTTAACAATTTTCACCTTGCCGGCCAGCTCGCCCGCCAACTCATCCAGCACGGGGCCAAGTTGACGGCACGGCCCGCACCATTCGGCCCAAAAATCGACCAGAACGGGGGTTGGCGATTGTAAAACTTCGGCCTGAAATTCGGCATCGGTCACGCTTTGTGTGTTTTGTCCCATGGTGTGCTCCTTCAGCCTATATTGGCCCGATCGATGCGGAAATCAAGCCCCTGCCCGTTCACTTCCAGCAGCGTGGCATTGGCGGTATAGAGCAAAAACTGCCTGATGGGTTGCTGCGGAAAAACCTGCTGCAGCAGCGTGGCGTATCTGTGCAGCTGCAGGCGATATTTTTCTGGCGCATCGCTGCCAAAGCGCGGCACGGCGCGATCGGTTTTATAGTCAATCATCCACAGCGTATCTTCAACACACACCAGGCGATCGATCTTGCCTATCCACGCGATACCCTCCGCGTCGCCTATAATCTCGCGCTCGACCAGCGCAGGTACATCGAATATCGGGCGCAGATGCGGGCTTTTTATCACCGCCGCGGCTTCCTCCAAACAATCGCGCACCAGGCTGCTGTGGGCCACCCCTTCGCCCACAATTTTTAATACCCACTCTGGCCATTCGCTTTCGGGCCGTTCGGGCAGCACCTGCAGCAGGGCATGGATGATGTTACCCCTCTCAAGGGCGTGGGCCCGCGCCGCGCCCGCCACCCCGCTATCATACGGGTCAGGTGGCGAGACATTCTCGCTTTCCGTCACTCGTTTTTTTTGTGTTTGCGCACTCTCCGCCTGCAAAGAAGATAATGGCGCGGCAAAATCATGCGCAATTATTTTTTCCTCTTTCACACTCTCAGACACACCCACATGCTTGGCGGGTTCATGCAAAATAATTTTCTCATCATCCGCGGGTGCCAGATCATTTTTCATATCACGCCACGCGGCATAACACACATTGTGCCAGCAATCATCCTCTGGCTTTGATCCGCTCCACGACGCAACAATAAGCTGCTCTTCCGCTCTGGTCAGGGCCACATATAACAACCTGTAATATTCTTCATCCGTCTCTTGCTGTAAATTTTTTTTAATCGCCTGCCACCGAGGATCGGGCGATGCGTGCCCCGGCGCGACAAGATAAAAACCATCTCTGTCAAAACCATATTGCAGCGTGTTTTTAAGTCTGGGCGTGGTGGCCTTATCAAGCAAAAAAACAATGGGCGCCTGCAGGCCTTTGCTGGCGTGCACAGTGAGCAGGCGAACATCGCCTTTTTTTTCTGCTAAATCTCGTTTTACATCGTACGTGGCTTTCATAAACTGATGAACAAACGTCTCCAGCCCCGTATCGCTTTTTGAAAATTCACGCCCCAGCACATTCAAAAACTCTGCCATCACATCATCAACATCATAACCTGCCCATTGCCTAAGCGCCGCAAGGCCACTCTCTGCCGCAGGACATGGTTGATATAGAAGGTGATAAAAAAATTCATCGGGCCGTTTGCAGCACGCTGCATTTCTCACATCATTCAACCATGCCAGAATATTTTGCGGCGTTTTTTCACACACCATCGGCCACAGGTTGCCTTCACGCCCATAGCAGCACACAAACAAATCATCCTCTGAAAAATTGATAAAGGCCGATTTTAATAGACACGCCAAATTATAATCATCAAGCGGATTGAGAGCGAAGGTGGCAGCAAAAATCAAATCCAGCACAGCCTGGTTTTTCTGCAATTCAATTCTATCGCATCCATTCACCGGAATATGCCGCCGTTTTAATTCTTTGGCCAGTAATGGCATCAAAGGGTCTCGCGTGCGAAGTAGAATAAGAATATCATCAGGCCTGACCGGCCTTGCGGTATTGATCAGCGGCACCTCTGCAGAAAGCATGTGGGCAATTTTATCGGCCACCTGTTCAGCCAAAATTTGCGCGGCATAGGCTTCATCAACCTCCATACCCGGCAGTGTCCATTCTTCTCGTTTGGGTTTCTTATCAAAAACAATGGGCCATAACTCTATTTTTGCGCCATCATTTTTCTTGACAGGAAAATGTTGCACTTCCCCTGCCTCTTTGCCTAAATAATTTTTTTTATGCTCAAACACTTTATCGACAGCACGTAAAATAAGCGGTGATGACCGAAAATTATTTTCTAATTTATGCTCATACCAACCCAGCTGATGTTCTCGCCACAACTGCCGCAACTCTGATTGATGGTGACGAAATAATTTTGGCCGCGCCCCTTGGAAACTATAAATCGATTGTTTCGCATCGCCCACCACCATCAACGATCGCTGATACGTCGCATTAATCACAAAATCATCGGCCATAGCGCGCACAATACGCCACTGCGCGTCTGATGTATCTTGCGCCTCATCTAGCAAAATGTGGTGAATATCTTTGTCCATATCATAGCGCACCGATTCTGAACGGTTGCCGCCACACAGCATGGCTTTGGCCATCGCGATAAGATCATCATAATCGCGCACATTCATATCTTTTTTAAGTTTCTGATATTCATGTCGCCAATGCGCATAAATCACGCCTGCTGCGCGTGTCACTGCTGCGTTGATGAAAAGATTTCGCTTGATCAACAAATCTCGATAATGTTCGGCCGCCTCTATAAAAAAATCATTTTTGGTATAGGTTTCTTTCACTCTTATATCATCCTCAGCATTCAAAAATAGCTTCGATAGCTTTCGCCAATACACAGATGGATTATTTCTAAAACTGGCAATATCTTCAAGATTTTTTTTCATCTCTTGAAACATATCCAAGCTTAAACGCAACGACTCCAAGCTGGCGAAACGCCGCACCTCATTTTCCCAATCAATAGGGCGATTGTGCCGTGATGACTCCATGGGTTGATCTGCTGTGTAAGTGAATAAAAATTTATTTAGCCATCCTAACGAAAAATACCTTGAAATCAGTGCGACAGATTCACTCAACTCGGCCTCAGTGCCCGATGAAGCGGCAGTAATTATTTTTTTATAGGCTTTTTCCTTAAGGTCGATCACCTGACCATCCAACGCCAGCGTGGCAAAGGCATTCGTGCCCATATCATCCACATATTTATCCAACAGTTTTTGTGATAACGAATGAATGGTGTGCACGGCAACCGCTTGATTACTCTCCATCATCAACCAATATAAATTTTTTGCGCGCGCCAGCATTTTTTGATCAGTGGCGAGACCAAGACGTGCAAGTTCAACGGTCACATCCGCATCAGCAAGAGTAGAAAATTCAGAAATTTTGCTCATCACTCTCTGCTCAATCTCGCCCGCGGCCGCCCGCGTAAACGTGATGCAAAGAATTTTGCTGGCCTCAACACCACTCAGCAAAAGGGCAAGAAGCCGCGACACAAGAAAAAATGTCTTACCACTGCCGGCTGACGCTTCAACCCACACCGAATTTTCTGGTCGGAAAATTTCAAAATTCTTTGTCATCACTATCCCATAAATATCGTCTTGAAAGCAGCACATCATCATAAAAACTGGCGCCATTTCTGCGTGTCACTGCAGCATAAGCCGATGAAGCATCTACATAATGCATAAGAATTTTTTTCAAATTTGCATCGACATCATCAACCACCTCATCAGCGTTTTTGATTTCAACATTTCTTTTCGCATCGTTTTCTTTAACACCCAAACTCCAAAAACAGATGGCAGGTTTTATGCTTGTGTTCATATAATATAAATAATCCAGCAGCAGAAGTTGCGGCTTAAACCCTTTTAACACATCAGTCGCAGCCGGAGGATCGCCAGATTTATAATCAATCACATGCACGCGTCCCTCGGCAGATGATGCAATCATATCGGCGCGCCCCATTAGAGTTATTTTTTTATCAGCGATGTTGAGGGTGTGGCGCAAAGTCATTTCTGCTTTTGGATTGCTTAAAAAAAAATGTTGCCACATGCGTACAAAATGTTCGGCAACAACTTGAAGGCGCGGCACCCACACGGCGAACTGAACAGCGCCAGAACCTTTGGGCAAATATTTAACTCCAAGCGCCGTGATATCCTCTGCCGACAACATTGCGCCGCTGGCTGTCTGCTCGGCCCAGTGCCTTAAAACATCATGCAGCCATGTGCCGTAATCAGCCTGATCAAAATCTTCATCGTGGTCGATATCTTCTTTCAAACGTAAAATTTTCTTGACGTAATGGGTATATGGATCACTCATCAACTGTGCAATATCGCTGACAGTATAATCAAGTGGCCTTGCCGCAACAGGTGGCGCGGCGAATGGAGGATGATACAGCACTGGTGCATGATTTTTTTTGACAACATTTTTAACACGTATGTGATGGGCGAGATGAGGAAACAATTCATACAAAACGGGGGCAAATGTTTTGTGGCTGTGCGTTTGTGTTGCCGAACACGTGCAGACAATTTCCTCCGCCGCCGATGCCAATGCCCACACATCAAACAATTTCTGCTCATAATCGTACTGAGTGGGATGCAGGCCAAGTTTCTTTGCCACAAATTGCAGACAACCGTTTCGATCACTTGTAGTTGCCCAATTTTTATCAAGCCCCGGCAATATCAGCACATCATGCGGCAGCAATCGCGCATCGAGATAGCCCATCACGTTAATGAGTTCTGATGAATAATTGTGTGATTTATCTTGGTGTTTTTTCCACGCCTGCCACAAGGGGATATAATCAAAATCATCATCCTGGTGGCTGAAGGCGAGTGCCTGATAAAACGTTTGCGTGCCGCCATCTGCCCATTCAGTTGGACATGATATGATATGGCAAGCGGCGGCCTTGTGCTGCTGAAAAATATTGCTTAACCCCGGCGCACGCTGCAAAAGAATTTTGCGCAATGGCCACAAAGCTTCAAGAATTTTCTCAACTATTATCTTCCTCTGATCTTCGATAAGATGCACATTGTCTCGCAACCATTCTAATGTATCAACATGCGGGTTGAGAGAAAAAAATGTCTTCAATTCCATTTTAAGATGCGCCATATCTTCAGCCTGATGTGAATAAAAAATTTTACTGTTCATCAACTCAAACACATCCATCAACGAACAATCTTGCCGCGCTGCATAAAGCACTGCCGATAAATAACACATAATATCGTGCTGATTTGTCGTATTCAGATCTGTGTTTGCACAATCAATTTCGGCGGTTTTTAGCAGTGTTGATATTCTTTTAGCATAGGTTGGATGAGATGTGACAATGCTCACCCTCCTCCCATTTTTGCTCATGCTCATGGCCAAATCGGCGATATATTTTATTTCCTCATGCGGCGCGTTGAAACACAAAGGAGTTATGCTGGGCTTTGGTTTGTCCACCCCCAAAAACTCAACATGGGCACTTTCTTTTTGAAGGGCCGGCACATGGTGAAACAAAGGTGCATATATTTTTTCAGAAATCTTCAAGCTGCTGTCATCATCCCTCACACAAGCGGGCAGAACAATATGGCATCCATCAGCCAGTGCGTTGCGAAAAACATTTTGCATCAGGCCCGTGCTGCCTGTGCTGCCTGCAAACCACGTGAGTGCTGGCAATGTGCTGGCATGTTGCGCGGCTTTTAGTGGAGCGTGTTCAGGCATGACGGCGGCTGACATCAGTTGCGGCCAAACGCTATAAATCTCGCACACTTCATGCAGCAGCGTTGATTGCGCCCTACCTTGCTGATCAGTCAGCACCGCACGCACGGTGCCAGGAGGCACGTTATGCAACAGCAAAAGACCAATGGCGTTGGCAATGCTGGCGGCCCTTTCTATGACATGAGTCAAAGGACTTTGGCGATGCCGATTTTTTATAGCTTTAAGAATAATAAAAATTTTTTCCCACTCGCTAATTTCGCTGCCGTCAGAAAGGCTCGACATCGGTATAAGTTGCGGCAGCAATGCTGCTTGCGTTTTCAATTTCTGGATATAAATTTTTCTAAACTCCCGAATTGATCGGGCCGTTGGCAAATAAACAGTGCACGCGGCCATTGGCCATGCCTGGCCGCCATTTTTTTCAAAAAAAAGATCAATGAATGATGGCAAAAATTTTTCATGCGGCGAGAAAGTATAAACAGGCATGCTATTTTTCTGCCCAATGTGGAAAAGATGTTTTGAAAAAATTTCTAAGCGGCGCACATTCTTCTGCCAATAAAATTTTTCTTACATGCGTTTCGATGCGGCCCATGCTGGCGGCTTTGGCGGCATAAAGGGGGTTGGATGAAAGCCTGGCCAGCACACCCAGCACACGCAAATGACGTTGCAACGATAAAACAGAAAAACACGACGGCAAGGCAACAGCGTTATAAAATTTTTCTTTTGCTTTTTTGATCAGCGTATCCGGATAATTTCTTCTACTCACCTCAAGAAGCGAGACGAGATCATATTCAGCCACTGAAACACCCGCCAACTCAAAATCAAGAATGCCGAGATGAAACGCTGCGGGCCTATCATCCAGCCACATCAGATTGTCCAGCATAAAATCTCTTAACATTAATGTTTTTGGCTGCTGCAAAAGTGACGATAGCAATGCGCGCATCATTGTTAAAAAATCATTCTTTTCGCCTTGATCCCATTCTTTTCCTGTTGCGTGCGGCACATAATGTTTGCCAAATTCTTGCAGCTGTTCCACAAAATAATCTACCCCATACTCCGGATAATCAACCAACGATGATGCGCAAACATTTTGGTTGATGTGGATCAACACATCGATGGCATGTTCAAGGAATTTTTCGGCGTTCTGCCCTTCATTCACCATGCGGCCGCAATTATTTTCTCCATAATCTTCCAGCAGCATATAACCATCATTATCGCTCGCCGCATAAATATCGGGCGCTTTCAACCCGCATGCCTGCAGCACTTTGGCAGTGCGCTGAAAGTGCACAAACTCACGCCCTGGCGGCATCAACATTAAAATGCATGTGCTGCCTGATTTTTTTTCAAGCCTTGCGTAAGACCGCATCGACCAATCGGCAGGGAAACTGCGCGTGACCGCTTCATCCCATCTATGGGCGCGTAGAAATGCTTGCAAACTTTCCTGCATCATACTGCGGCAAACGATTTGATACGACTTTGCCACGCGCCATAGGGCGAGATCATCACAAAACGCTCGCCGTTTTGGTCGAGAACAAACGTAAAGTGCAGCCTGTTTTTGGGCAACAGTCCGCCCGCTTTTTCCGGCCATTCAATCAACGCGATATGATCGGCCATCTCTTCCCATGCCAATTCGGCCAACTCGGTCTCGCTGTTCAGGCGATATAAATCATAGTGCCACACCTGCCCCTGCGATGTTTCATAAATCTGCATCAGCGCATAGGTGGGGCTTGGCACATCTTTTAATTCTGGCGCCATGATTGCCAAAATTTGCCGTGCAAAGGTTGTTTTGCCCGCGCCCACATCACCCGAAAGAGTGAGACAATCGCCCACGCGCAGCATCGGCACAATTGAGGCGGCAAGTTTTTGTGTGGCCGCTAAATTAGAAAGTTTCATGCGCCTATCATAGCGCATTGGCCACCGCTGAAAAGGCCCACCACTTAAACAGGAATATGACAGGTCACCGTTGTACCCTGATGCACGGCGCTTTGCAGATGGATCGTGCCGCCATGCAACTCGATAAAGGCGCGCACCAGCGCCAGCCCAAGACCCACGCCGTTTTGCTGTATCTGCGGGTTCGCGCGCTCAAACTTGCCCCACACCCGTGCCTGATCGGCCGGCGGAATGCCCACGCCCGTATCGGACACAGTGATGACAATCTGCTGATTGTTTCTGGTTGCATGCAGAGAGACAATGCCGCCCGGCGGGGTATATTGAATGGCATTAGACAGCAGATTGAAAATGGCCTGCTTGATCCGCTTTTCATCGACATGAAACTGACCAAGATGGCTGGATAAATCAACCTTCAGCTGAAGCCCTTGCTGGCGAATGCGTTCTGACAACATTTGCACCACCGACTGAACAAGCCCCGACACCGAAACCTGTTTTTTATCCAACGTCATGCGTCCGGCTTCAATCATCGCCACATCCAGCACGTCATCAATCAGCGTTTTTAGTTTTTTACTGCTTTCAAGAAGCGTGCGGGCGTAATCGAGCTGACGTTCGTTCAAGGTGCCAAAATACTGGTTCGCCAATATCTCGGCAAAACCCATAATGGTGTTCAGTGGCGTGCGCAGTTGATAAGAAACATTCGCCACAAATTCTGATTTTAATCTGTCGGCTGCCGCCAATGCGGCGTTGCTGGCGCGCAGGGCTTGCTCAACCTTAATGCTGTCGCTGACATCTAAAAAGCAATTCAGCACCGCGCCATCGGGCAGTGGTACGGTGCTGAGGTTGATAATGCCCTGATCCGCCCTGCGGATCATCGCTTTACGCGAATTGCGATCGAGCACCTGACCAATCAATTCACTTTTATATTGTGTCCAGTTTTCAAATTGCAGCATGGGGCGCATCAGTTCCAGCAGTTCGCTGATGTGCGGCTCTGATGATAAATCTTGTTCGTTCAAATTCCATGCCGCCACAAACGATGGATTATAAAGTTTTAGCCGCCCATCTGACCCCAGCACCGCAACACCTTCTGATAAATGATCCAGCGTCTCGCGCTGCACGGCCAGCACGGTGTTATAACTGGCTTCCAGCGCCAGGCGGTCTGTTACATCTTCGTGTACAAACATCACGCCGCCAAACGGGTGTGGAATAGCCATAATGCGCAATGTTGTGCCATCGGGCAGATGCATCATGTCTTCACGCGGCTCGATCAGACTGGTAAAAAGCGCCAAACGTTCGCGCTTATAACGTTGAAAATCGGCCTGCTCTGGCGCGCGGCGGCGTGCGCGAAGATTTTCAATAATCTCACTAAAACTGGGCCCTGTCGATAAAAACGCTTCATCAAAATCCCACAGTTGCACATAGGCGCGGTTATAAAAAATCATGCGCTGATCGGGGCCATAAATGGCAATGGGGGCCGCCAGATTTTCCAGCACTTCATTATGCGCATCGACATGGCGTTTCACTTCTTCCCGATGCCGCTCAACCTCGCTGATATCTTGCGCAAAACACAGCATGCTTTTTTTGCTGCCGTCATCTCCTGCATAAGCGGCTACCACCACATCAAACTGTTTTCTTTTCCCATCGACAATCGCGTAAAATTTTTCTGTCTGCGCGCGTTCGGCCAGCAGGGCTTTTCCTAAAAGATTGCGCATCGCCCCTTTGGATGTGACGGGGAAAAGATCGGTCTGATTTTTCATCACCGTTTCTCGCGCCTGACCCACAGCCTGTGCATAAGCACTGTTGCACCATTGAATCGATAAATCATCCCCCACAATCCATAGGGGGCAGGGAAGAATATCCATCAACCCAAAAGCCTGCTGCGCCTGCTGCTCGGCCAGATTGATTTTAGATTCATACTCATCCATTTCGTTTTGAATTTGTGTGTTATCGCGTATCCACAGCACGTCGAATGAATCCTGTGTTGTGGGGCCCACGTGCCTCTGCCCGCGAATGGCAATCAGCCGACGATCGACAAGCGCGTACGTTCTTATCACAAAGCCCTGCCCTGTCTGCTTCATGCGCTTATAGGCTGTCATCAGTTCGGCGCCATCATCAATCGCGTTCACCAAATTATCGATGTGCAAAAATTTCCCCGGCCCCAGAATGGATGGCACGTCGCGCGTTTCCAAAACCTGCCCCTGAAAATCCATCACCAGCGTGGCACGATTTTGCGTGGCGATCAGCGCCTCAAGCCGCTTGAGTTGCGTTTGCGTCTGCTCTAATTTTTCTGAATCTTGTTTTTTGTTTTCGTGGGCGGCGAACATCACCATCAACGCAAGCCCAAGCAAAAGCAAAACACCGGTATAAGCCACCCACAGCGGCCACGCGCCTCCGCCTGCCCCCAGACTGAGCAAACAGGCAAGCGTCGCCGCCATCAGGCTGATTCGGCCGAGGTTTTTTTGAAAAAAGCCCATACGATCCCTAACCGCACACCTATAGCACAGCTGGGTTAAGGGATATTTTTCTTAACTAAAACATAAAATTACGGTTAATTTTTTATGCTCAATAGCGATACATCTCTGGCTTATAGGGCCCTTCTGAGGCGACACCCAGATAATCGGCCTGCGCGGCCGTTAACGTGGTCAGCCTGGCGCCCAGTTTATCAAGATGCAGGCGCGCCACCATTTCATCTAACTTTTTGGGCAGCACATAAACTTGGTTCTGATATTTTCCGTGGTTCTGCCACAGCTCGATTTGCGCCAGCACCTGATTGCTGAAGCTGGCACTCATCACAAAACTGGGGTGGCCCGTGGCGCAGCCCAAATTCACCAGTCGGCCCTTGGCCAAAACAATCAGCCGCTTGCCATCGGGGAAAATGACTTCATCCACCTGCGGTTTCACTTCCTCCCATTTCAGATTTTGCAGCGCCTCGATCTGAATTTCATTATCAAAGTGGCCGATGTTGCACACAATGGCGCGGTTTTTCATGGCGCGCATGTGATCGAGTGTAATAACATCACGATTGCCGGTGGCGGTGACAAAAATATCGGCCACGCCCACCACATCGTCCACTGTTGCAACCTGAAAACCTTCCATCGTCGCCTGCAGCGCGTTGATGGGATCAATTTCTGTCACAACCACGCGGGCGCCTGCCGCCTTCAAACTGGCGGCCGAGCCTTTGCCCACATCGCCATAACCGCACACCACAGCCACTTTACCCGCCAGCATCACATCGGTCGCGCGGCGAATACCATCAACCAAACTTTCACGGCAGCCATAAAGATTATCAAATTTCGATTTTGTGACGCTGTCATTCACGTTAAAGGCGGGGATTTTCAGCTGACCTTTTTGTTCCATCTGCCGCAGACGATGCACGCCCGTGGTTGTTTCCTCTGAAACGCCGCACACATCCTTCAGCAATTCAGGATATTTTTCGTGCATCATGCGCGTCAGATCGCCGCCATCATCCAGCAGCATGTTGGGGCGCCAGCCATGGGGCCCTTCCAGCGTTTGCTCAATACAGCGCCAATATTCTTCTTCGCTCATGTTCTTCCAGGCAAAAACAGGAATACCTTCATCGGCAATCGCGGCCGCCGCATGATCTTGCGTTGAAAAAATATTGCACGATGACCAGCGCACCGACGCCCCCAGCTTTTTCAAGGTGCGTATCAGCACCGCGGTTTGAATGGTCATGTGCAGGCAGCCTGTAATGCGCGCACCCTTTAACGGTTGCTGTGGCCCATATTTTTCACAAATCGCCATCAGCCCCGGCATTTCTGTTTCGGCCAGCGAGATTTCTCTGCGCCCCCATTCGGCCAGCGTAATATCTTTCACGTCATAATCGTGCGCGACGGATTTGATAGCAGGTTGTGACATGTTTTCTCCGGTTGTTAGGTGTGAGGGTGCTTTTTCTGACTTCCGACAAAGAAAGTTTGCTGCTCGATCAGCGATTTGATTTCACTCTCATCGTTCTTGGTCATCAGAAGTTCGGCAAAGCCACTGGCGGCGGCGGCGTGCATATCGCGGATGGTGCGTTTCACCTCGGGCAAGCGGGCGGGCGACATTGAAAGTTCGCGCAGGCCAAGGCCGATAAGGAGCGGCGCAAAATCAGGATCGCCCGCCATTTCGCCGCACAGGCTGACAGGAATACGGGCGCGCAGCGCTGCCGCCACTGTAAACTGAATCAGGCGCAACACAGCCGGATGAATGGGATTATAAAGGCTGGCCACCTGATCATCGCCACGATCAATCGCCAGCGTATATTGGGTCAAATCATTGCTGCCAATGGCAAAATAATCGCACACATGGGCCAAGGCATCGGCCGCCAAGGCGGCGGCGGGAATTTCAATCATGGCGCCCAGCGGCGGCAAATCGCGCGATGTTTTGATGCCGCGACGTGACAGGCGCTTGGCCACCACCACCATATGCTCGCGCACATCCAGCATCTGTCGCACCGACGACACCATGGGAATAAGAATGCGCACCGGCCCCAAAGCCGACGCGCGAAGGCATGCCGCCAGCTGTGTTTCCAAAATCTCTGGGTGCTGCAAACAATAACGAATGGCGCGCAAACCCAGCGCAGGGTTGGGCCCTGCATGCGTCTTTTGTTGCAAACTTGTGGCCAGCTTTTCACCCCCCACATCAAGCGTGCGGATGGTCAGCGGTTTGCCATCCAGTGTCTTGACCATTTTGGCCAGTATGGCGGTTTGCTCATCCTCATCAGGCAAATCGGGCCTGTTCATGAACATAAATTCTGTCCGCAGCAGGCCAATGCCAGCAGCGCCCGATTGCATGGCCGCGGTCATATCGCGCGGAAGCTCAATATTCGCCTGAAGGTTGATGGTCACGCCATCTTGCGTTTCGGCGGGCAGTTTGCGCAAACCCTTCAGCTTCTCAACATCGGCCTGGCGCTTGGCCATGTGCGACCGCGCCTGTTTCAGGGTGCTGGCCTGCGGGCACACAATCACTTCGCCGGCAAAACCATCCACAATCACTTCATCGCCCGTATTGACATGCTGCAGCAACGCGCCAATGCCCATGACAGCCGGAATGCCCAATGATCGGGCCATAATGGCCGCATGACCTTCGGCGCCGCCCAAAGTGGCTGCGAAGCCAGAGACCAATTCGGGGTTCATCTGCGCCGTGTCGGCGGGCGAAATTTCTTCGGCGAACACAATGCTGCCCGGCGCAAGCAAAGCGAAAGGATTAAATTTTTGATGCAGCAGCTGGCGAATAACGCGGTGCCCCACATCTTGCAAATCGGCCGCGCGGGCCGATAAATAGGCATCCTCCATCGCGGCGAAACCCGTCATCAGCCCTTGCAGCGACTGTTGAACGGCGGCCGCGGCGTTCAACTTTTCTTTTTTAATCAAATCCTCGGACCCGCGCACAAGGCGCGACCCAGAAAGCATGGCCATATGCGCATCAAGGATAATGGATAAATCTTCCGACGCGGCGGCAGGCAACTGACTGGCCTTGCCTTTCAGCTGCATCAGTTGTCGGCGCGCTTTATCAATCGCGGTGTGCAGGCGGGCCAGTTCATCGTCAACATCGCCGGCGGCCACCGTTGTGTCGGGCACATGAATGACGCCGCTTTCAATGACAAACGCGTGCCCAATGGCAATGCCGGGGCTGACGCCGTGTCCGATCAGGCGTGTTTCGTCACTCCTCATCGAATTTTCTCTGCACAAGTTCTGAAAGCGCCATGATGGCCGCTGGCGCATCGGGCCCGCTGGCACAGATTTTTAGCCGCGTCCCGCGTGAGGCGGCCAGCATCATCAACCCCATAATCGAATGGCCTGAAACAATGGTTTCTTCCTTTTGCACCTGCACATCGACCTGATATTGCATCACAACCTGCACAAATTTAGAGGCGGCGCGCGCGTGCAAGCCGCGCTGGTTCATCAGCGTCACCAGTTCGCACAATTCGCCGCCGATGATGATATCATCCTGCATCAGGCCACTTCACCTTTCAGCAGGGCCGAGGCCACGCTGATATATTTTTTGCCAGATTCTTGCGCATCGTGCACCGATTCAGTGAGTGTTTTTTGGGCGCGAACACCCGCCAGTTTTACCAACATGGGCAAATTGACGCCCGCAATGACTTCAAGATTATTTTTTTCACCCAGCAGCGAAATGGCCAGATTGCTGGGCGTGCCGCCAAACATATCGGTGCACACCACAACGCCCTTGCCGCGATCGACCGCACTGACCGCCGCGCGCAAATCTTCACGGCATTTTTCCACATCATCGTGAGGGCCAATGGCCAGCGCCATGGCCTGCTGCTGCGGGCCCACCACATGCTCCAGCGCCAGCAACAGCTCAATCCCAACTTTGCCGTGCGTAATTAAAACGATGCCAATCATGCTGCCTCTCTCATTCCAAATCTCTGTGGCCAATACCCACGATATATCCATGCGCGGCGATCGTGCTGCCCAGCTGCTCGGACACCAGAACCGATCTGTGCCGACCGCCTGTGCACCCTACCGCGATGGTCAGATAACTTTTGCCCTCTTGCACATAACGTGGCAACAAGGGCACCAGCCAGGCGGCAAGGCCTTGCATAAACGGCTCATAGCTGATGTCTTGCTGAACAAAAGTGGCCACCTGCGGATCGTGCCCTGTCAGCGCGCGCAATTCACTCTGCCAGTGTGGATTTTGCAAAAAGCGCACATCAAACACCATATCGGCTTCGCGCGGAATGCCATTCTTGAACCCAAACGACATGATGTAAAGATTCAACCCCGAATCCTGATCCATTCTAAAGTGACCTGTCACCAGCCGCCGCAGATCATGAATGGTGAGCAACGATGTATCGATCACCAAATCGGCCACCTCGCGCACCTGATCCATCATGGTGCGTTCTTCCCGAATGGCCTCAAGCACCGAACCATCGGCCGCCAGTGGGTGACGGCGGCGCGTTTCTGAAAAACGCTGCTGCAGCGCGTCGTCGGCACATTCCAGAAACACCAGTTTTACGGCCAGATTGATGTTGGACGTGAGTTTGCGATAATTCAAAATTAAATTATCGGCCGAAAAATCGGCATTGCGGGTATCCACCCCAATGGCAATCGGCCGCTTTTCGGCATGGCTTTGCTGCACCAACTCGGCAATCAAACTCAGGCGCAAGTTATCAACCGCCTCATATCCTAAATCTTCCAGCGCCTTCAGGGCCGTCGAAAGCCCAGCCCCCGACATGCCTGTCAGAAGCACAACCGGCTGCTGCTCGGCGGGTTTGTCCTTACGTTTCATGTGTTGTCATGCGTTGATCGTGAATCATGCCCAAAACTTGGTGCCATCGTGTGTCATCATAAGGTTTCAGGGCGTCTTGCCAAATGGGCCCCGCCTTTGATGGCCACAAGGCCCCCATGCCCGATGACGTGCGGCGTAACAGTTTGTGCTCAAACCCATATCTGTGGGCGATTTGGGCCAGCGTGCCAGCCGCATGATTGCGAATGGCGGCCCGCACCAGCATTAAACCAGTTTCTGAAATATGTTTGCTAACAGCTTCAATCGTCTGATCAAAATTTTTGCCCAGCACATCGGCCGCCAGCCAGACGATGTCATAGTGTTCTGTCAGCCCATCCATCAGCTGGATCGTCAGGCCATATTTTTCGGCCAAACCTTTGGTCATGTCGTTGCTTAACTCTGCCGCCGCCCCTCTCAGGCAGGGCAGCACGTGCACAGTGGCTTGCGGAAAGGCCAGGGCAAAAGCAATGGCCGTCAGGCCAAACACATTGCCAGACACCAAAATTTTTGGGGCCGCGCCATCAGCATGATGCGCCAGCGATTCAATCAGCATGATTTCGGCAGGCGCCGCTTCGGCCAGGGGTGAGACCAGGTGATCATCGGCGAACAAAAAACTATCGGCCGCGCGATCAAACCCCGTCAATCCCGCATCCATGCCCGTTTGCAGGCTTACGCCCGCCACACCATCGTACACGCGCACCACGCGCGCAAACAGGGGGCCATCGCCTTTTTGTTGTGCCTTTTGCCCCTCTGCATCTGCCATACTCTTCCCTAGACCACCGTTTACTTAGGAGTGGTTAAGCCCCGCCATCGTCAACAATCTTGGCGCCCACAATCGCCAGCACTTTTGCGGCGGCCGAAACATGCAACCCATCGATGGTGCACAGGGGAAGTTTGATGCCTTCCACCTCATGCCACTCAGGATCAGGCATGCGGGGGGGGATAAAATCACGCCTCAACGCAAAAGCATGGGTCAGAGGCGTTTTGGGCACCCACTTTTCAGCAGGCAGATGTATCAGCCCATGCCCCCACACTTCGATCATGCCCTGGGTGGTCAGGGGGCATTCGGCCCACAATTGCCCCCCTTGGGCATGCAGATGCACATAATCATCGGCCACCAGCCTGGCCCCCAGCGCCAGCAGCTGAAGCGCAAGGGTCGATTTTCCGCTACCCGACGCCCCCATCAACAAGAATCCCTGACCCTCAAGGGTTAAGGCCGTGGCGTGGAGGGGTTGGTTGCTCATGGAGTGGTACTATTGCCAAAAAACAACTTTCGGGCAAAGCTGCGCGGCATGAACTGGCTTACCAACATCGTGCGGCCCAAAATCCGCGCCCTCGTCTCCAGCAAAAAGGATGTGCCCGACAATCTGTGGGATAAATGCCCCAGCTGCGCGGCCATGCTGTTCCGCAAGGAGCTGGAAGATAATTTAATGGTCTGCCGGCACTGCAACCATCATCTTAAAATCTCGGTGACCCAGCGGCTAAGGCTGTTGTTTGATGACGGGCGGTATCGCGAAACGCCCCTGCCCAAGGTTTTACAAGACCCCCTTAAATTTCGTGACAGCAAGCGTTACAGCGACAGGCTGCGCGAGGCCCAGCACAAATCGGGCCGCAGCGATGCGCTGGTCATCGCCGAGGGAAGCATTGGCGGCTATAAAGCCGTGGTGGCCGCGTTCGATTTTGCCTTTATGGGCGGCAGCATGGGCCTGGCCGTGGGCGAAGGCATGGTCACCGCCGCCAAGCGCGCGGTAAGCACACAATCGGCTTTTATCGCCATTCCGGCCTCAGGCGGGGCGCGCATGCAAGAAGGCGCCCTCTCTCTTATGCAGTTGCCGCGCACGGTCATTGCTGTTGAGCAGGTCAAGCGCGCCAACCTGCCCTATCTTGTGCTACTCACCGACCCCACCACCGGCGGCGTGAGTGCAAGTTTTGCCATGCTGGGCGATGTACATATTTCTGAGCCAGGCGCGCTGATTGGTTTTGCCGGCGCCCGCGTGATTGAGAACACCATTCGTGAAAAGCTGCCCGAAGGGTTTCAGCGCGCCGAATATCTGCGCGATCACGGCATGGTCGATATGGTGGTGCCGCGCAAGGATGTGAAGAACACCATCGCCACGCTTTTATCTTTGCTGATGCCGCAGGGCCAGGCCATGACACCACTGCCCAAACCCCACACATCGCGGCAGGATAAAAAAAGGGCGTGACCACCCCCCGTTCGTCTCATTTACTGGCGAAAATTCAGGCCAGCCATGCCACGCCGATTGATTTGACCTTGCGGCCAGAATATGTGGCCCTGCTTCAAAAACTTGGCGATCCGCACCGGCATCTGCCGCCCGTTTTTCATGTGGCGGGCACCAATGGCAAAGGCAGCACCTGCGCGTTTTTACGCGCGTTTTTAGAGAGCGGCGGAAAAAAAGTGCACATGTACACCTCGCCGCATCTCATCCACTTCCATGAGCGTATTTATCTGGCGGGCCAACATATTTCTGAAGCAATATTGTGCGCCTATCTTGAAAAAGTCATGGCGTGCAGCACAGAGGGCATCAGTTTTTTTGAGGCCACCACCGCCGCTGCCTTTTGCGCCATGGCCGAGATTCCGGCAGATGTCGCCATCATTGAAGTGGGGCTGGGCGGCCGGCTGGATGCCACAAATGTCATCGCCCCTCCTCTTGCGTCGCTCATCACCCGCATCTCGTTCGATCATCGCGAATATCTTGGCGATACGTTAGAAAAAATCGCGCGCGAGAAAGCGGGCATCATCAAACAAAACATTCCCTGCTATGTGCAGTGGCAACCCGCCCCCGATGTTCATACCGTGTTTAAGCGCACATGCGCGCACCATCACAGCGCCTTTTTTTATGAAAGCGAGGATTGGCAGGCGCGTACAGACAACAATCAAGTTATCTGGTCGGGGTTTGGCCAGCACTATGCGCTCCCCCTCCCTTCTCTCGCCGGTGAACACCAGGTGCGCAACGCCGCGCTGGCCATGGCGGCACTTCAAAACTCGCCCCTCGCGGTCAGCCCCCAAGAACTTGCCCGCGGCATGGCCGCCACCCGCTGGCCTGCGCGCTTGCAAAAACTTGATGCGCGCGCATTACTTCACAACTCCCACATTGGTGCCGAGATCTGGCTGGATGGCGCACACAACGACAGCGGCGCCGAGGCTCTGGCCTGCGTCATGCGTGAATGGAAAAGTGAATCTGATCAGCCCATCATCATGTTGTGCGGCATGCTTCGCAGCAAAAATCCGGCCGAGTTTTTGGCGCCTTTTGCAGGCATTGTTGATCACATCATGTGTTTTCCGTTCGAGGCCGAATATCCCACCTGGTCGGGCGATGAACTGGCCACCGCCGCCAATCATTGCGGCCTTCATGCTGTCTCTGCCCCCACCCTGCAAGATGGGCTGCACGCCATCAGCCGCCTTAAAAACCCTCAAAAAGTCATCATCACCGGCTCGCTTTACCTGGCCGGGCATGTTTTGCAAATTTGCCACAATTCTGTTGTAACGTAAGCATCAACCCTAAGGATTCGACCATGAAAAAACTCGTTCTTCTTCTTGCACTTTTTGCCTTGCCCGCTGTGGCCGAAGAAACCATCGGCGCCGAACCTGCCAGCCTTGTCAGCGCAGGGGCCGAGGCGAGCCAGGCCGCCAAGGTTCAAAGCTTTATTCAAAAGCTGGGTGATCAGGTTGTGGCCATTTTAGGGGATAAAAGCCTAGATGAGGCCGGACGCAACGAAAAACTTCGCCGCGTGATGCGTGACACGTTCGATCTTCCCACCATTGGTAAGTTTGTGCTGGGCCGCAGCTGGCAAACCGCCACCCCTGACCAGCAAAAAGAATATATGCGCTTGTTCGATAAACTGGTCATCAGCATTTATTCTGAGCGTTTTGCCCTCTATTCAGGCGAGAAAATGACAGCAAAAACATCAACACCCCAGGGCAAGCGCGACTTTCTGGTGATCAGCGAAATCGCCAACCCCAAAAACCCCAACAAACCCGTGAAGGTTGATTGGCGCGTGCGCGATTTTGGAAGTCGTCTGGGCGTGATTGATGTGGTGGTGGAAGGCGTGAGCATGAGCGTGACCCAGCGCCAAGAATATCAAAGCGTTATCCAGCGCAACGCCGGGGCCATTCAACCCCTGCTCGATTTGATGAAAAACCGCTTGGAAGGCAAGGCTACTGACTAGGCGAGATAATTGGCATGCCTGGCTGATATCCCCATATCATCTGGGCGCGCCAGCGGGCTGTGGGGTCTTGAAACAGTTCGGCTGCCCGTTCGGGGTTATCCCTCAACTCTCTTTCAAGTTTTTCGGGCAGTGTTTCGTCGTCGTCTCGGCGGCACAGACTGCACGCCACAGTGCCAAAGCCCGATGATCCACCACCCGACGCATGCATGCACATCGCCATCAGCTGCTTTTGATAAGCCACATCGTTTTCCTTGCCCACAGCGGCCCCCAGAATCTTGACTGTCTCCAACGCATAAGCCTGCTTCAAAACTCCTTGAACCTCCCCACCCTTCTGATACGCCTGCAAAACCCCCGCCACACAAAGGGTGAGGGAGAGGGCAATGATTTTCAACGTCCCTTCGGTGGATGATCCATTTCTGAAAAGAAAAAAATTGCCAAGAATACTGATAAATTCGCCAACAGTTTCTTTCTCGCGCTGAAAATCGCAGCGCAATCTGTATCTGATTGATCGTCGATACCTGAGAAGATGAGCAATCGGTTTTTGTTGGGCGGGCGCTGGCATCATGCAGGGAGGTCTAAGTTTGGTTACACCCTCCAAAAGCGTGTTGACGCGCATGTTCTAGCCACTCAGCAGCATTGGGCCCACTGCTCGGATGCGTTGGAATGGGCTTTATTTCAAAAACTGATACTGAGGGTGCGACACTCCCAAACGAGGCAATGTTCCCCTCAGCATCTTGGACACGCATGAGATATTGAATACCTCCACGTGCATCTTTTTTTGCCACAAAAATCTGTGCTGTGCCGGCCATGTAAATGTCAATAACACCATCGGAACGCAAGCCCATCTGGACAAGACAGCACGGCGCTGCAGTTAATGCTGACTGAAAAACGGTCATTTTGCTTCTTGCAACACCCGGTGCGGTATGAGCTTCATCATAACCAAATTGACCGACTGGCCACATCCAACGATGCAGAAGTTTTCTACTCATTGCATGAAATGTTTCTAAGGTCGGGTTATTGTCAAACTCGGCAAGAGCATCCAAGGTCATTTGATATTCTGCCTCTAAATCAACAATCCCTTTCTCGGCGAGCTTGTTTGTAAAGTCTGTATGATCTTCAACAGACATAAGATTCAAAGCATCTGCAAAGTTTGAAATGATGATTGGATAAAAAGGCATGAAATCCAACATCCTAATTTCTTGGTGAAGATTGTGCATGCTAACCTGGGCATTAGCCCCTGCTGACTGTCCGCCAGAGCCAGAAAAATCTTTGATAGAGTTATATACGTTCACCATAATACTTCTCCCCTGAAGTTAGATATTCAACCTTTTTGAAGCCCCGCCTGTTTTTGTCGTGCGGCCGCACGCATTGCCGCAAAACTGCCCTGTGCTTTAACTTCTGCACTGGCGGCGGATTTAATGTCAACCCCACATAGGCAAGGACCTGTACCACAGCGACGGCATGTAGGGCCAACTTCTTGTTTCCAAAGTTTTTGGATGGTTGATTGAATGTGAGTGCGCACACTTTGACCAAATTGCTGAAACCTCGAACCTTCATCAGTCTTAAAAAGCTCAAGAACTGTCTTGGCCTGCTTAAAGGCGGCACAGCAGCCTTTGGTGCCGTCACACCCCTTGCACGGGTCAAAAACTTCCTTAATCGCTTTTGAAAACTCCTGTATTTTCTCACGCCCCGCATCCATAGCCTGGCTGACTTTTGTTCCCGCCATTTGATACAGCTGGACATAGCCGTTGTGGACATTCTCGGCCACGGCATGAAGTCCGTGGTGGGCGGCCTGTGTAAGATTCACTGTGTGTTGCACAACTCCCTGTGCGGCCCCTTGCGCTGCCTGTTGAACAGTGGTGGCAACTTGCGCGACAGTGACCGAAACATGCTGCACGGCCGACGATGCTTGGGCGGCAACGAATGACGTCACACCCCCTGCAGCCACAGGAGATGCCACAGCCGCCGTGGCACTCTGCCCCACAGTGGTGGATGCCGGAGACACAACAGAAAAAGAAGCGGCCGATGGTTGTGCGGGCGCCGCCGCCGCAACAGAAGCCACCACCCGTGCGGTTGCAGCGGCCCCGCCTGGGCCAGCCGATGCGCTGATGCTTGCCGCAGGAGATATGGCCACAGCCGCCGCAGGAGCAGCAACCCCCGAAACACCCCATGATAATGATACCGCCACAGCCGCCGCAACCCTGGTGACTGTGGAAGTTGATGCAGCCCCCCCTGTGGCTGACAGCGAAACTATTCTTGGTGACATTGAGCCACTTTGGGCACTCAGGGTGGCTGACACCACAGGCGCGCCCGCTCGGCCCGCCAGCGAGACAACATTACCCGTCACAACACTTGTGCCGACAGGCTGGCGTGCCGCGCTAAGGGAAAGAACAACCGGCGCACGCCCCAAACCTTGGGGTGTCGCGGCTGACGCGGCCACAGCCTTGGTCTGTAAAGGCAAAGCCGATTTCATGCCCAGCGGTGTTACTCTAAGGCCTTCGACCCGCACAGGAATTGACGGCCCTGTTTTGAGTGATTGAGACGCCACAAGGCGCAACGATGCCCCAACCTTGATCACATGTGTGGCCGATGCTGTTGATACAGGCGCCTTTGCCACCACCGCCCCGTTCACGCCGGCCAGTTTGCCCAGTTGCTGTGTGGGTTCGCGCAGGGTGGCGCTGATTTTGATCAGCTGCGCGGCAACGGCAGGAGATCTCGACGCCATGTTGGCGGCCATGCGCCCCAATTCGGCACTGCCCTGAGCAACCGCTTGGCCAAGAGACGCGGCATGGGCACGAACAGCCCCCCCCGCCACCGTTCCGGAAGCATGGGCCGATTCCAGCGAGGCGACATCAGTTTTTTTTGCATCGGCTTTTTGTTGGCGCAACGCCTCCAGCGCGGCCAGAAGCTGCCCCAGCGGCTGTTGGATTGATTTAAGAATTTGTATCAGCGCGGTTCCGGCTTCCATGCTTTGGTTGGCCGCCAGCTGCGCCTGCGCCACGGCCGAATGAATTTGCTGCGCCATTTTTTGGATTTCTGTGATGCGATTATGTGTCAGCGGCGCGTCATCATCATCAAGGTGTTGATAAACTTCTTGCAGCGCTTCGTGCAAAATAATCAACACCGCCCGCGGGCCAGCGTGGTGCTGCAAATAATCTTGAATTTGCTGGGCGGTGCCCGACACGCGCACCTGCTTAGCTTCATCAATAATCGCCACTTCGTTATGCTGGCCCACGGCCACGTCGCCATCACTCACCACATGGCACATCACATCATCATCGGCCGCGTGGGGCACCCGTTGCGCCAAATCGGCGGCAATGGTGGCGGCCTGCAGGCTCAACTCCTCCAGCGGCAGATGCGGCGCAAGCACCTGAAAAGTTTTGAGCAACTCTGCCTCAACCGCCGATGGCCGCGTTTGAATGTGGCAGTTAATGCCCTGATTATGAACCGCATGCACCCACATCTGCACCGGCAAGGAGTGGGGCAAAGCCGTGGTGTTTGGCCCTTCGGCCAGCGCGGGAAAAGCCATAAAACCTCAATAGCAGGGGAGAAACAGAATGCGGTGCCTGTGATAGCATATTGAGAATGATTGTCAATATCGATCTTCGGCCGCCAAAAAAATATGTTATAACATAACAGAATGTCAAGCGCTCCTTTTTGTGTTAATAACGGGTATGAGATGGCTTCCGATTCTTCTGACCCTGGTGGTGATAATCATGCCCACATCGCACGCCCACGCCGCAACCGAAAAAGCCATTTTTGCGGGCGGGTGCTTCTGGTGCATTGAGGCTGAGCTGGAAAAATTGCCGGGTGTTCTGGGCGTTGTCAGCGGCTATACGGGCGGGCGGGAAGAAAACCCCACCTATGACCAAGTATCATCTAAAAAAACATCGCATATTGAGGCGGTGGAAGTGACCTTTGACCCCGCGCAGATCCCCTATGCGCGGCTGCTGGAGGCGTTTTGGGATAACATCGACCCCACCGATGACGGCGGACAGTTTTATGATCGCGGCCAGCAATATACCACCGCCATTTTTTATATGAACGAGGCGCAGAAAAATCTGGCCGAAAATTCAAAAGCCGCTAAGGAAGAAAAAATTTTCAGGTTATGGGGCAAAAAAATTGCCACCGCCATTCGGCCCGCCACAACATTTTATGCGGCCGAGGATTATCATCAGAATTATTATCAAACCAACCCCACCCACTATAACGCCTATAAAACCGGCAGTGGCCGCGAAGAAAAATTGAAAAAAATTTGGGGAAGTGACTAACCCGCGTGATTAACCCGCAACCCGCTGGTATTGACGCCAAAACCAGCTGGGGGGGTATTGCGGTGGTGTTGTGTCTGGAACATCCCTGCAGATTTGAAGAATTTTTGCCGGAATGCCAGGAATGGCTGGCCCGCAAACTTTAACCTGCTTGGCAGGATTATGCGCCTCGCTGGCTTTGCAAAAAGACGCGCCCATCTCTCCACCTAAAAAATCGCACGCCCGACTATTGACAGGCTGCCACAATCTCTCATCCCACCATTTTGTGCTCTCTGCGGCTTTTTGACTTGCCGCCAGTTTATCTCTCGCCTCTTGTGCTTTTAATTTTGCTTTTTCTCTCTCTGTCATGCAGCGCAGACGCTCTGCCCCTGTCGCGTTTGCAAGCTCACAATACCTTTTGCCCGTCCATTCAGACATATCGTTATAAGCTTTTTGAGTGCTTTTCCAGGCCGCGATGGTTCCATCAATGCTTCTGGAGATAACATCACGCCGGTCCTGTAAATATTGCTGGCTGGCGTGCAGCGTATAGACCGTAGCCAGCCAAATGCCCGTGCAGGCCAGCGCAGATAGGGCCAAGCTTGTGGCCACCTTATGCCTGCGCAGAATTCTTTTTGCTTCTCCAAATGTCGTGCTTCTACTGGGCGTGGGCCCATCAGGAACATTTTGATCCATGCAAAGAGGCTATCAGAAATCTTCCATCATGTAAATATTGTGGTAAAGTTGTTGTCTAATTTTAATACCTAAAAAATCCCCCTTAATTTTCGCAGCGCCGCAGAGAAATTCATACCCATGTTAACAGCCTCCACAACCGTGGCTGGCCTGCTCAGTATCAGCCGAACAACATCACGTAATGATGGCTGGCCATTGTCGTTCAACGGCAGCTGCGCGATGGCGGGCAGTGGATCATGCGCCACATCGCACACCGCGCGCATGGCAAAAAAGGGAATGTGCGCCGCACTGGCGGCTTCGGCCACAATGTGGCTTTCCATATCAACCGCGGCGCACCCTGTGGCTGTCAAAAGTTTTTTCTTTTCTTCCACACTTGTCACCATTTTATCGCTGCCATAAATGGGTTCGTGGGTCGCGCACGCCGGTATTGTGAAAAGTTTTGCCGCGCAATCCATATCGCAGCGCCACTCGCCATGCGCGGCTTTGATGGTGTGCGGCCACAACAGCTGGCCTGTTTTCAGCGTTGGATGAAGCCCCCCTGCGATTCCAAAACTGATCAACACCTCAGCCCCGTGGGCCAAGGCGGCCTGAACAATTTGTCGTGTTACAAAGGGGCGCGAGGACGAGATATAAATTTCTGGCCGCAAGGGTGATCGCTTCCAGCAGTCGGCTTCGGCCTTCAAGCCACAGATGACGGCAACTTTCAACGCTACATCCCAAACGGATATTGTTCTTCGTTCGCCTTGAACTGGTTGCGATAACGCGCCAGCGCCCAAAGCGGGAAAAAAGCCTTGTACCCATGATATCGCAAATAAAACACGCGCGGAAAACCAACCGCAGTATAATATTCTTCATCCCACAACCCTACCTCGTTTTGCGTGGTGATCAGATAATCAATCCCGCGCGCCACGGCGGGGTGCCTGTGCTCGCCCGCCGCCATCAGGCCCAGCAACGCCCAGGCTGTCTGCGCGGGGGTTGAGGCCTTCCCCTCGCCTTTGGGCTTGCCTGTCCAATAACTTTCGCCATCCTCGCCCCAGCCGCCATCAATGCGCTGTTTAGATGCAAGCCACGCAACGGCCCTGCGGATCATGGGGTCGTTCTTATCCAGCTTCAGCATGTTCAGGGCACACAACACCGACCATGTGCCATAAATATAATTGGTGCCCCAGCGACCAAACCAGCAGCCTTCTTTTTCCTGCTCGCGGCGCAAGTAGGCGATCGCCTTTTCCATTTGCGGATGATTGGCCGGATACCCGATTTGCGAAAGAAACGAGACACAACGCGCCGTCACATCGGCCGAGGGTGGATCAAGCAGCGCGCCATGATCGGCAAACGGAATATGGTTGAGGTAATCATAAGTATTATCAGAATCAAAGGCGCCCCAGCCGCCATTCTTGCATTGCATGCCCAAAATCCATTCCTCGGCCTTTGCAATCGCCTCGCGATACTGCTGATGATCAAACCGATCCATCGCCATGCCCACCACGGCTGTGTCATCCAGATCGGGGTAATGATCATTGCGATATTGAAACGCCCAGCCACCCGGCGTTGCCTTGGGACGCCAATCAGCCCAATCGCCCTTCAATTCTGTTATCTGCAGGGGCTTCAACCACTCTAAGGCACTTTCGGCGGCTTCGCGTGTTTCGCCGCCCACTTCCATCATCGCGTGCGCGGCCAGCGCCGTATCCCACACGGGTGATAAGCACGGCTGGCAATAGGCTTCGTGCGCGCGCTCGACCATCAGTTTCTGAACAGCCGACCACGCAGTCATCGCATCGGGGTGATCATCATGATACCCCAGCGCGCGATACATCATCACGGCATTGGCCATGGCCGGATAAATGGCGCCCAGGCCATCATCGCCATTCAAACGCTCTTTCACCCACCTCACAGCCTTCTGAATGGCGGCCTGACGCACAAATGAGGGGATCACATTCTCAGCCACGCGCAGCACGCCATCAATCGCCTTGAACACGGGCACAAACACCGAGGGATTGTTGTTAGTGTGCCAGTCTTTTACTTTATGTGGCGGTGTCACAAACAATTCAGATATTTTTGTTTTGGTGGGGTTTTCGGCCTGAGGTTTCAGCGCCATCAGCACCAGCAGCGGCACAATCACCGTCCGCGACCAATAAGCCACTTTTGACAGGTGAAATGGAAACCACTGGGGCAAATGCATCATCTCAACCGGCATCACGGGCACAGCCTTCCACGGCACAGCCCCAAACAGCGCCAGCTGAATGCGCGTGAACACGTTGCTTTTTTCAGCGCCGCCGAATGTCAAAATCGCTTCGCGCGCGCGGCGCATCACCGGACTATCGACAGGCTCACCCGCACACTTCAGCGCAAAATAAGCCTTGACGCTGGCGCTGATATTAAAATCTCCCCCATGAAAAAGCGGCCAGCCACCGTGACTGCCCTGAATTCTTTTGAGATAGGCCACCATTTTGGCCTGACGCGGCGCATGAACACGCCCCAAAAAATGCTCCAGCAAAATATATTCGGCCGGAATGGTGGCATCGGCCTCCAGCTCAAACACAAAGTGACCATCGGCCTTTTGCAAAGCCAGCAAGCCATTGGTGCCGGCGGCAATGGCATCATCAAGCTCGTTCGTGGCCCCCACGGCAAAGGGCGCGCGCGCGGCTGTGCTGGGGTGCATATAGGCAGAAGTTCTCATGCCGCTCTTTTACCCGATTTTGCCCCAAGACCCCAAGAAAAATTTACACTTGCGGGGTTTTTGGGTTAAACAATGCCCATGGAACGTATGATATTGCCCATTCCCACTGGCGTTAACCGCGTTTTGCTGCACAGCTGCTGCGCCCCCTGCAGCGGCGAGGTGATGGAGGCCATGCAGGCCAGCGGCCTGAACATCACCATTTATTTTTACAATCCCAACATCCACCCGCGGCAAGAATATGACATTCGGAAGGATGAAAATATCCGCTTTGCCGAAAAAATGGGCATTCCCTTTATCGATGCCGATTATGATAGCGACAACTGGTTTGCGCGCGTGAAGGGCCTGGAGTGGGAGCCCGAGCGCGGCAAACGCTGCACCGAGTGTTTTGATATGCGGTTCGAGCGCACCGCGCTTTACGCGCATGAACACGGTTTTAACCTGTTCACCAGCTGCCTTGGCATCTCGCGCTGGAAAAATATGGAACAGATCAATGGCTGCGGACACCGCGCCGCCGCCCGCTATGATGGTTTATCGTACTGGGATTATAACTGGCGCAAAGGCGGCGGCAGCGCACGCATGATAGAAATTTCGAAGCGTGAGGAATTTTATCAGCAAGAATATTGCGGCTGCATCTACAGCCTGCGCGATACCAACCTCCACCGCCGCCAATCCGGCCGCGACAACATCCGGATTGGGGAGAAGTTTTACCACCATAGTTAATAGTCATTTTTGGTTATTTACTTTCATATTTTTCTTGTAGGGTGCTCTAGACGACCGTTTCCAATGGAGAAAAATTGTGCTTGAGACCATTAAACAGACCATTAAAACTTTGATTAATTTTAGAACTGCCGCTTTGCTCACAGTCACATCGATACCAGCTGTGACTATTGCGGCGGCTAGAGGAAATAGATATGCGCTGGAAGCCATCAGCTACATTCCAGGTGGGCCTCAGGCATTAAAATTTATCATCAACAACAAAATTTTAGAAGGACTCGCCGCCGTAGCTTCTGTCGCGACGGCCAGCCTTGGCTACTACGCCTTTAAGCAATATCTCGATGCAAGAAGCTATATCAGACGCTATAAGAATGGTGAAATAAAAGGTCCGAGCTTGATTTCTGATGCTGCTCGCAGCCCTGTCGCTGCCCTTCATACGCATGTCGATCGAATACACAAAAGTCTTGGCGACACAGTGACTTTTTTCACTGATCGCGACCGTACACTCGATGTTGTATCGCTGGGGCAGTTTGGTCATTTGGTCAAAACAACAGTCGCCAATGATCCAATGCAAATTGTGTTACTGCATGCTGAGGATGCTGACACATTAGCTAGAGCGTTTGGTTTTCCTCACGATTCTTCCAGAGCGGGTGGCCGAGTTGAAATTATTCCTTTCAACATCAGCGATGTCAACGATCCTGATCGCGCGTTGGAAGATGTTTTGGCTGGTTTTAGACGCTTACGATTTGAGCCAAAACTTGATAATAATGCAAAAGTTGAAGTGATTGATGGCGTCAAATATATTCGCAATCAATATTTCTGCGCTGTCATTGAAAAAACAGGGATAAATGATGGCGAAAAATCGGAAGATGGCTATAGCGTCAAAATTTATGTCAAGAATCCTCCAGGAAAAAATTTAATGGCCATTCCAGAAACGGGAGAAACACAAGGACTTGTGGAGGAAGTTGTCCTTAAAAAATCATTGGGATTATTAGATACTCCCGATGACACCATTCCAGTCAACTTTGTAAGAGGGTGGCTGGCAGATTACACCCAGTTGCAGCGTGAAATTGCATCGGGACTTTCGAAAGAAAGTGCACTAGCAAGAGTGACAAGCTTGGCACAAGCTGTGGGAAAAGATGCGTTGCATTCCGTCAAAGATACTGCCGATGACATGACTCGCGCGTCAGCCTTGGTTGACCTTGCATTCAAACTGGCCACAGGCAATCTGCCCGATTTTGCTGGCAAGGCCGCCAGAGGGTTTATTGGCCGCATCATCAAACGCTATGTTGACAGCAATACCGGAGCGGTCAGAGCAGACGAATTCACCCTGAAAGCAGGCACTGTTATAAGCAGAATCGCCAAACCTTTTGCGGGGCCCACAGGCCTAACTCTTGAGGCACATCCTAGTGAACTGCAGAAAGCCATTGAAGATAGAACATTAGTCGTGTCAAGCATGGCAACCCTTGTGCCTGCCGCAAAAAGGGTGGCCGGACATACTGATTTTACCTCGCATATAAACAACGGTTCCATCCCGATACTTGTTGATCGGAGAGTGATTGACTACATCAGAAATGGTGTGGGCACTCCCACAGCCGGCACAGTTTCTATCACTGGAAGCACAGGTAATACTGTTGCGCATACAACGCGCACTGGTGGATACACTCAAGCAACATTTAGACTCCAAGATGGGAGAGATGTTTCTGTCATGGTTAATCCATTGGGCAGCAATGCTTTTCATTGGATGCCCGATGAACAAGATTCTGAGCGCCGCGCAAAAAGAAGCGCTGCTGCCGGTAGAGAGAGTCCTGAGTTTATGGAACAACTCTACAATTGTGTACTGAAGCTCCAAGGAGCAAATGCAGTACAACAGGGGTGGTTAGATTCTTTCACCACTGAAATGCAGGAACAAAGCAAGCCCGTTGAAAGAAAAATATCACTCTCTCCCGCACTTAAACAAGTGAACAGAAATGATAAGAAATACGTTGTGCCGGCTCCAACAGGTATCAGGTTGTTTTTTGCAACAATCACTGGAAGTAGAACAGGAGAAGGTTTGAATGAGGCTCTCTTTAAGAGAGATGTTGCGCAAGCAAGAGAGAAATACCAAAAAGCGTTAAACCGCTATAACGACACATTCAAAGCAGCCGATGACGCATGGATCAAAAAAGTGTTGGCTGACCCACAGCACCCTTACCGTTCTGCTGTTAGCCAGAATAGTGATGGGACTTACTCGGTTGACGTGGCGAAGTTTACAAACAGTGATGACTTACCGCCAAGCCGTCATGCTGCGAATGTTGAAACATTCAATGCAATTCTCAAGGCACTTATTGAAAACCCTGCGTGCAGCATTCAAAACATCGAGAAAAGAATGCATGGCACTTATATCGGCCTTGCTTCTGCTACCGGCAGTGATGGCTCTGCTAACTTTGAAAGCGCAGAAAACAGAGCAAAACGCAGTGGCATTTTCTCTGCCGCTTTAGATTCTATTAACAACAAAGAAAATAAGCTTGTGACCGTCATGATTGGTGACACTGTTTATGTGTGCAAAGGAACTGATAAAATTACGTTGTCGAATGGCCAAACCATCAGCCTTTATGATTTTGCCACGAACAAAACCAGCGGTGGCACAATGGCTGTGCCTGACAGTGACTTTGAATCAGTCATCAAACAAAAGGCGGTTGCAGTTATTGTTGAAACAGAGGCGGATAGAATAAAACTTCTTAATCCCACACCCGCTGCTCCAACGGCAGGTGCTGGTGCCGCTATTGCTTCCCCTGCGCCACGAGCTGCTTAACCCTGCTCACCCTGCCGCTTTAACATCTCCACAAATTCGTTAAAGTCGGTGGGGGAGCGGAAATCGCGGTAGACGCTGGCATAGCGCACATAGGCCACGTGATCGAGGGCCAGCAGCGCCTCCATCACCAGCTCGCCCACGCGTTTGGTGGGTATTTCGGCCTCGCCCAGCGCCTCCAGTTGGCGAGTGATGCTGTTCACCACTTTTTCGATACGGTCATCGGCAATGGGACGCTTGCGCAGCGCAATGTGCATGCTGCGCACCAGTTTTTCGCGGTCAAATGTTTCTTTATCGCCATTGGTTTTTACCACCATCAATTCACGCAGCTGTACGCGTTCAAACGTGGTAAATCGTGCCCCGCATGCGCCGCACACGCGCCGTCTGCGTATCACCGTGCTGTCATCCGATGGCCGGCTATCCTTCACCTGCGTATCTTCAGTGCTGCAAAAGGGGCAACGCATGGTCAACTCATTTTCACAAGGCGCGCGGCATGCCGTCCGCCTTCAAATGCGGTGGATAAAAAAGTGGTGACAATTTCAACAGCCAATGTTGGCCCAACCAAACGTCCGCCCAAACACAGCACATTCGCATCATTATGCTGGCGCGAAAGTTTGGCCGATGTCACATCATGGCACAGCGCGGCCCGGATATGCGCAAAACGATTGGCGGCCATGCTGATGCCAATGCCTGATCCGCATAATAAAATGCCTTTGGCGTCCGCATCATCCTGCATGATGCGCGCCAGTTTTTGGGCATAGTCTGGATAATCGACCGATGTATCGCTATCGGTGCCCAAATCGATGCAGGTGAAACCTTGTTTGGTCAGGTGGGCCAGCAGGTGCGCCTTTAACTGAAAGCCGCCGTGATCGGATGCCAGAAGAATTTTTTCAGCCATAAAAATGGCATAGCCCAAACGGCACGCTTTGTCACCGTGGCTGTTGACGCAAGTATTGTTGTGACTGATAATGTCATCGATGCTGACTGGCGCAACGGGGAACAACCCCAGGGAAAGCATCGCTTGCAAGGGTCGCGCGCCTGGGCCAAACTCACACGTACGGAGCGCTGACCCATGACCAATTTCACCTACTCCCCCGAAGCCTTAAACCGCCTGCAAGCCAGCGATGCTGATGTCTTTGGCGCTCTGATGGCCGAAGAAACCCGCCAAAGCGATGGCATTGAGTTGATCCCGTCTGAAAATTATTGCTTCCCCGAAGTTTATGCCCTGCTGGGCAGTGTGTTTAATAATAAATATTCAGAAGGGTACCCTGGCCGTCGCTATTATGGCGGGCAAGAGAACACCGATAAAATTGAAAATCTGGCCCGCGATCGCGCCAAGGCCGTTTTCAGGGCCGACCACGCCAATGTGCAACCGCTGTCGGGCTGCGCGATGAACGAAGCGGTGTACTTTGCGCTGCTCCAGGCCGGCGATACAGTTTTGGGCATGGATTTGTCGCATGGCGGGCACCTGAGCCATGGCCACCCCGTCACCAATCTGGTGCGCCACAAAATTTTTAATTTTGTTCGTTATAAATCTGAAATTCCTTCGGGGCGGATTGATTTAGACCACGTGCGCGCCATGGCGAAAGAGCACAAACCGAAGCTGATTATTTGCGGCCACTCCTCTTATCCGCGTGAGTATGATTACGCCGGCTTCAAAAAAATTGCCGATGAGGTGGGCGCGCTCACCTTAGCTGATGTCAGCCATCTGGGCGGGTTGATTGCGGGTGGCGCCCTGAAAAACCCTATGGATTTTGGGTTCGATGTGATGACAACCACCACCCACAAATCATTGCGCGGCCCCCGCGGCGGCATGATTTTGTGCAAACAACAACACGCCAGCGCGATTGATAAATCGGTGTTCCCCGGCATGCAGGGCGGCCCTCACATGCATCAGGTGGCCGCCATTGCCACAACGCTGAAACTGGCCGCCACGCCCGATTTTAAGGCCTATGCCCAGCAGGTGCTGGATAACGCCAAGGCGCTGGCCGAAGCCTTGATGGCGGGCGGCGCTCAACTGGTGACAGGCGGCACCGAAAATCATCTGATCGTCATCAACACCGCAACGGCCTTTGGCATTACGGGCGATGTGGCCGAACATGCGTTGGATGAAGCGGGCATTACACTCAATAAAAACGTCATCCCCGATGATCCGAACCCGCCCATGAAGCCCAGCGGCATTCGTTTTGGCACACCGGCCCCCACATCGCGCGGCATGAAGCAGCCCGAAATGAAGCAGCTGGCCGCCATCATGCTTCAGGTTCTGCGCAACCCGGCAGATAAACCTCTGCTGGCCAAACTGCGCGCCGAAACAAAAGCGCTTTGCGCGCGCTTCCCTGTGCCTGGCGTCACGCCCAATGTTGCGGAAGGTGCCCACAAAGCGGCCTGATTGTTTGCATGAACGTGATCTGGCACCCATCACCCAATGTGGATGACAGGCATGAAGGGCAGCTCATCACATCGGTTGTTCTTCATTACACAGGCATGCGCACCGGTGAAGAAGCCTTGGCGCGCCTGCGCTCTGCTGCGGCCAAGGTTTCGGCCCACTATCTAATCGACGAGGATGGAAAAATTTATCAGCTTGTGCGTGATGAACAGCGCGCATGGCATGCGGGTACAAGTTTTTGGCGCGGCGAAACAAGCCTGAACAACTCATCCATCGGCATTGAGCTGGTCAACCCAGGGCATGAGTTTGGATATCGCCCCTTCCCTTCTGCGCAAATCGCGCGGCTGGAACAATTGCTGGATCATGTGTGGAAACAATATCACCTGAAACGCGATGCGTTGCTGGCGCACAGCGATATTGCCCCCTCACGCAAGCAAGACCCAGGCGAACTTTTTCCATGGCACGATTTTGCACAAAAAGGCTTTGGCCTGTGGCCCAAGTTTGTGGAATCTGCCGCCGCGCCCGATCTTTATCAAGCCACGCGCATGCTGGCCGATATTGGCTATGATTGCGGTGCTGAGTATGATCAGCGCCTGCGTTTTGCGTTGCTGGCATTTCAGCGCCGATATCAGCCGCGCTCCATCTCTGGCAACCCCGAACCCACTACCCTTGCATTGGTGAAGGGGCTTTGGTTGGCGTGGCAGGAATATCATCGGGCTTAAAGGCGCCAGATGCAATTTTGCCCACCCACGGCGCAAAATAATGCGCCACCTGAGTATAAACTTCTTTCTTAAAATCAACAACCAATGCCACAGCTTCCTCCAACGTGGCCCAGCGCCACTGGCTAAACTCGGCATGCTCATCGTTGTATTCATTCTCAAGCCGAATATCAGCATCATCACCGTAAAAATAGGCGGCCAGCCACCACTGCTGCTGACCGCAATATTTATTGTTAAAAACCTGGTCTGACGACATGAGATAATCAGGAAACAGATAGGCAAGCTGGTACGGAATTTTATCGATGATCACCAACTTGTCTGTCCCAATCTCCTCCAAGGCCTCGCGCATCGCCGCCTGCTCTGGCGACTCGCTGCCATCTTTTTTCATGCCGCCCTGCGGAAATTGCCACGCACCCCGTTTATCGGGCCTGTCGCCCAGCGATGCCTTATCGCTTCGCGCAGCAATCAGCACCTTGCCGTCGCTGTTAAAAATCACGAGGCCCACACCCTGACGAAAGGGACGCGCGGGCGATGGGGCGCCATCGGTCATTCACCCTCCGGCGCATTTTTAACCATCGGTACAAGGGCCGAAACGGGCACAAGCATGCCGCGCTTGTCGGCCAAGGTTTGTAAAAAAAGGTTGAGTTGTTCAATGGTCATTTTATTGGCCGCCACCACGCCCAAGGCATAGCCATTCTGCTGCGCTTCAAGCAACACTTCGTCCAGCGTTTGGACCACCGTTTCGGGCAACATGTCTGCCTGCACGCGCTTTGATTCGGGCACCGCAGGCAGCCTGATGGCCGATGCCGCCATCATCCCCGCCGTTCTTTTGGCAATGTTCTGATCAACCCACAGTAATCCGCGCACATTCACTTCGGCCAGCATGGGGCGCACTTTATCCAGATCAGACATAAACTGCACGCCAGAGCTGGTGGTCAGCCCCACATATCCGGTGCCTTTTTTAAGGTGTTCCTGCAGGCGTTTCACGTTTTCGGCGGCGCTGATGCTTGTTAAAAGACTGCCAGGGCCGGCATCATTGCGCGGAAAATCCAGCGGTTCTGCGGGTATATCCAGCAATGTTTCGTGCCCCAGCTGCCGTGCGCGATAAAGCCAGCTGCCCAAAACGGGGCTTTGCACATCAAAGGCCAGCGTCACATCGGGCGGCAGACTATCAATGGCTGTTGAGGTAATTTGCCTATCAAACCCCAACCCCACCAGCATAATGGCTATTTTGGGGGCCGCGCCTTCGGGGGCGGGTCTGGCATAAACCTGCCATGGCTTTCGGCCATCTTTGCTGATGACGGGCAAAGGCCCATTCTCGGTTTCCATGACCAGTTCCGGCTCAGGCGCTGGCGAGAGTTTTATTTTTATGCGCGCATCATCAAACGGCGTGATCAACCCATCAAGGCGGGCCGGCAGGCCGCGTTGCACAGGGG
>RFNS01000106.1 GCA_009927055.1 Alphaproteobacteria bacterium
CATGGGGCTGGCCCCCACCACCAGCACCACCATGATGCTGGCGCTGGGCGATGCGCTGGCCGTGGCGGTGTTAGAGTTGAAGGGTTTTACAGCCGACGATTTTAGAAATTTTCACCCCGGCGGCCGTTTGGGTGATCGGCTAAAGCGCCTGAGCCAGGTGATGCTGAAAGAATCTGACATGCCGCTGATACGGCACACTCAATCTATGAGTGATGCGCTGGTCGAAATGACCGCCAAGCGCCTGGGTTGTGTGGGCGTGGTGGATGATGCCGGACAATTGATGGGCATTATTACCGATGGCGATATTCGCCGAAAAATGGAGCCTGATTTGCTGCAAAAAAATGTCTCTCATGTCATGACCGCCAACCCCATGACTCTCTCGCCACGCATTTTGGCGGAAGAAGCGCTGCAAAAACTCAACGCCAGCAACCGCACGCAAGCCTTTGTGGTGGATGATGCGGGAAAACCCGTGGGCATTATTCATATTCATGAATTGCTGCGGCTGGGGTTGGGGTGATTGAGGCTGTCGATCGTACCATCGAACAACATTCATTTTATTTCTCCGCCGAACCTCACAGTATTTTTCAATGTCATCAAAAGAATACTATCGTGCCTGCGCAGGCAGGCGCCCATCACCTGAATGAAGCATAAGAAGCGACGTATGCGTGATGGGCTCCTGCTTTCGCAGGAGCTGCAGTTTTTTTTAATTCATCCGGCATGACGCATTGTTTACAGCCACGCGCACTCGGGCGGCATGCTCATTAAAATGGCTTCGGTGTTGCCGCCGGTTTTCAGGCCAAACAGCGTGCCTCTATCATAAAGCAAATTAAATTCCACATACCTTCCGCGGCGCTGCAACTGGTGCTGGCGTTGTTCGGCTGTCCACGGCGTGTTCATGCGCTTCTCAACAATGGGTACATAAGCCTGCAAAAACGCGCGCCCCACACTTTGCGTATAATCAAAATCGCGCTCCCAATCTCCGCTGTCATGATAATCATAAAAAATGCCGCCCACGCCGCGCGGCTCGCCCCTGTGGGGCAGATAAAAATATTCATCACACCATTGTGTATATTTGGGGTACCACGCATCATCAAACCGATCGCAACAATTTCTCAACATGTCATGAAAATGTTTTTTATCGTCGGCTGTTTCGGCGCTTTCAAAAAACATGGGCGTTAAATCGGCCCCGCCACCAAACCAGCCTTTTGTCGTCACAATCATGCGCGTGTTCATGTGCACAGCCGGCACCAGCGGGCTTTGCATGTGCGCCACCAACGATAGGCCGCTGGCCCAAAAGCGCGGATCAGCCTCAGCGCCCGGAATGTGTTTGCGAAATTCTGGCGAAAATTCTCCCCACACGGTCGAAACATTCACGCCCACTTTTTCAAACACGCGACCACGCATGATGGCCATGGTGCCGCCCCCCGCATCGGCCGGATTAGACGTGTTGCGCTGCCAGTTTTTTTTCTCAAACCGCCCAGCTGGCCTGTCGGCATAGGTACCCTGCAATCCACCTTCTAATTGTTCAAAGGCGGCGATGATCTGGTTCTGCAAATCAGAAAACCAGGCGCTGGCGCGTTCTTTGTTGCGCGCATCGTGGAAGGATGATGGAGGCATGTTGAGGGCTGCGTTGATCATGCCCCAAGACAAGACCAGCCAGCATAAAAATGCAAACGCACGCAACAAAAAAACGGACTGAAAAAGTGTGATTTAATGCGCGCGCGCGATGGTGGCCAGCTCGCTCGCGCCACCTGCCGCATTCAGCGCCACACGCTGATCGAGCATGCGCGACACCAGTTCGCGCAGCTGCTTGGCATCGCCTTGCTCCACAAATTTTTCGCCCTTCATCACCATATCCTTAAATTCTTCCTGATCGGGGAAAAGGAACGGCTCATCCTTCAGGCGTACAAACCATGTGTGCACATAATCAACATCGCGCCATGCGGCGGCAAAGAAAATATCACGCATGTCTGAAAGGTTTTTCTCGGCATCTTGCAACGCCACTTCTTCCCCATCATCCAGAATTTTTTGCGCGTCGGCATATAATTTTTCAAAACGCTTCACTTCATCATCATCGGCATGCTGGCGCGCGACGCGGTTAAACACCGCCTGCAATTTTCCAATCTGCCGCTGCAACGCCACGGCCTGATGTTTTTTGCCAAGGCGCGCCAAATCTTGTCGAATAAAACGCACTTCTTCGGTTATTTTTCGCACCTGTTCGGGGTCGTGGGCACTTTCTTCCAAAATTTCTTTTTGTTCGGTCAGGCGCAGCTTCAGCAAATCAATTTCCTTGGCGCCTTGCGGGCCCAGCGCCGCCGCCAAATCGCCCCATTCTTCTTCGCCTTGCTGAATCATGCTGCGCGCGAAACTCAGGCCCTGTTCTTTTTCAAAATCAACTTGGCCGGCCTGCGGGCTGTAAAAGCGTGGCGTGCGCAACTCTAGCGGCTTGCCATCTTTCAGATCGGGAATGGTCACGGTTGCCTGCAAAATGCCGCTATCTGACATGCGCCAGTTAAATTGAACAATGTCGCCTTCTTTCAGCACGCTGTCATCGGGCAAATCGGTGCCCGCAATGCGAAAAACGCCCACGCACAAGTTCAATTCCATGCGTTCAGGAAATTCGGCCTGATACACTTCCACGGCAATATGATCGGCCGCGCCGGCTTTAATGTTGCGCGCGCTGGCAAATTTTGCTTCGCCCCCCACGGGCAATTTTGTGCCTTTTTCCAAGATTACCTGCAGCACGTTTTTATCGCTGTTCAGTTTTTCCAGCGCCTTGATACCAATCGATTGCGCCGCCTTCACATCGGCCGTTGTGGCCACCGTGCGCGTCACCACAAAGGTGTGATCATGCGCATCTAAATGCCTGTCCTTATCATCAAACAATTTGATGGTATAGGAATTTTCCCCCATTTTTTTCACAGGACACGCTACCACTACACCATCGGCAATGTCCTTAAAATCACTGCTCCAGCCGTCGGCAGAGTCGATCTGAATTTGCGCGGCGTTGCCCAGCGCTCCGCCCACTTTCACCTTCACATCAATTTCATCCAACCCTGTGCGCACAGGATAATCATAACTCACCTGCGGTTTTTCGGGTGCTTCGGCGCTGGCTTGTTTTGGCTTGGCTGAGACATCGCCATCAGCGCCCCATTGGCGGCTTTCGGCATAATAGGCCGCACCCACGGCCACGGCAGTGAGCGGATCAAGCGACATATCGGTGGGGATGCCCAGTTCGTGCGCCACCATTTCACGGATCAGCGGCGTGCGGCTTGGCCCGCCAATAAACACCAGCCTGTCGATATCATCGTGCTTATAGCCGTTTTCTTTCAGCAACTCGCGCACGGTGTGAATGGTTTGATGGATCGGCTCCTTGATCAAGGCATCATACTGCGCGCGCGTCACCGGCACATCCAAGAAAATTTCGGTGCCGCTGGCATCTTGCAGGCGAAGCTCCTCATCGCTGGCAAAAATGCGCGCCTCAGGTTTCGATGATAATTCAATTTTCGCTTTTTCGGCGGCCAAATAAGCCACGCGAATAAGTTTGCGATACTGCGCATCGCGCTGAAAATTATCGGGCAGATCAAATTTTTCAGAAAGCCATGGGCGCACAACCTCGTTCACCAGCATGCGGTCAAAATCGCGCCCGCCCAGCATATTGATACCCTGATGCGCCAAAATAGAAATTTCGCCATTCAAACTTTGCGCCAGCGCCAAATCGAACGTGCCGCCGCCCAAATCATAAATCAGAAACTGGCCCGATTTTTTGGATGATCCCCCCATGGCGGTCATGGCGGCGGCTACCGGCTCTTGCAGCAGCTCTACTTTCTCTAATCCCGCCAGCTTGGCGGCGCGCATGGTGGCTTCGCTTTGCAGCTGATTAAACGCGGCAGGAATGGTGATGACAGCCCCTGTCACCTTCTGCCCTTCTATGTGCGAGAGCAGTTGTTTGATAATCTCGGCTGAACATTCTTCGGGGCTGAGCGACATGCCAGCACCCGAAATTTGAATGGCCGTGCTGGTGCCCATCAGGCGCTTAAAACCCATGGCCACATTTTCGGGCTGCAACATGGCCTGATCATAGGCGCGGCGGCCATACAGCTTCATGCCCCGCTTATCGAAATAAATGACGCTGGGCAAAACTTCGGCATTGTCGGGCGTGCGAAAAACCTTGGGCTGACCATCGCTGAGGCCCACGATCACGCTGTTAGAGGTGCCAAGGTCAATGCCAATATACATGAGCGCAAATCCAACCAGAAGAATTGATGTTTGAGTTTAACAACTTACAGTCAAAACATGAAGTTCAGGTTGGGATTTAGTTTCAGAAAAGTTAAAACTTAAAGCTCAGGCGGGCGCGCACACCCTGATCGGCATCATCACCCGCCAGGTTGATGGATTGATAAAACTGCAAGTTGAGGTTTTTGGTGGCCTGATACCCCACATAGGCCAGCCCGCTGCTGCTATCTATTATTTTTCCCTGTTTGGCCGCGCTGGCAAAATCATACCCCAGGCCCAGATGGAGGCTGTCTGTGACGCGATAAATCAACCCCGATTGGGCCATCACCACCTCGCGCAGCGGCAGGCTTTTTTGTACAAACTGTCGTGGCTGATAACCAGCCCCCGCATAGAGTGTGGCAGCCCCCACCTGGGTGCTGAGGCGGGTGAAAAGGCTGTATTCATAAAACTTGTTGCTGCCGCGCCAAAACCCCTCCACCGTGTCGCGATAGGGGTTGCCCACGGCCAGCGACACATCCCACCCCGCCCAGCTAAGCGTGGCCATATCAAACCGCTGGCGCTGTTTGGCCAGCTTCAGCTGCTGGGGGAGATTATCCAAGCCCATAAGCCTCAACTGCGGCTGTGAACGATTAATGGTGGGCGTGAGTTTTAACGTTTCGTTTTCAAGGGCATGGGCCTGCATCGCAGAAAGATTAATGCTGCACTGCAATAAAATCAGACAGATAATGCGTAAAAAAACCTTCATTGTTAAACATTACACCCTTCAGGTTAATTCTGAATTGAGGATAGTGTAATCGTGAAAGTAAATTGTGCATAGAATTACTTTCAAAAATTAACTTTTTGTTTGCCTTAAAAATTCACCCAGGCCCATCGCGGCGCTTGTCACCACATTCAGGCACCTAGCCCCGGCGGCCATGGGGATGGTGACCAGGGCCGTGCATTGGCGGGCAATCTCATCGGGCACGCCGGCACTTTCGCGCCCGAACATCAGACAATCGGCGGAGTGAAAAGCAAAGCTGGTATAAGGCGTGCCAGCCTTGCTGGAGAACAGAACAATGCGCCGGCCCTGGGCCCACGCCACAAACGCCTCCCAGCCGGCATGGCGGGTCAGGTTGACCAGCGGTAAATAATCCATGGCCACCTGTTTTAATTTACGCTCGTCCCATACAAAACCGCATGGCTCTATGATATGCAGACACACCCCCAGCCCCGCGCACAAACGCATGGCCGCCGCCGTGTTGGCGGCCATATCGGGCTGAAAAAGGATGAGGTTAGGCAGGCTTATTTTGGGGAAAAAGTGAGCAGTATTGTGGTCCTAAGTTTGTATTCGGATAGTCGCTCAACATCAACTGCATTCAGATTATTGCATGTGCACCATTTGGATATAACAAATCAATGTCCAGTCGAGATCCCGATTGTTTGTTCCTCATGCTATTCGTAAGATGAAGGAAACCGTTCTTCAGACGATCAAAGTTGAAAGCACGAGCGTCCTGTGTGTACACCTGATGCTTTGCAACTTCCTCTAAAAAAGCCTGCACAGAGATTTCTGCTGTTTCTGAAAGGTTTTGTGCTCCGTCTCTTGCTATGCGCAACAGAATTTCGGACGCAACAGCAGTAAATTGTTCGCGCGCTTGTTGTAACATCCCATACAAATCTAAGGTTTCCTCTGACATTTTTTTCTCCATTTCAAATAAGTTGTTTACCCTTGCTTTATATCGCCGCAGGATATTTTGTCAAATGCTTGCTTCGCAAAAAAATCACAGCAATTCTTAATTTTACTCCCCGCATTTACAGGCCCCAAAAGTTATCTATATTGTCTCCATCTGTTAAGGATTCTCTCATGTCATCAACCACCCCTTCCGACCCCTCGAAACGCGATTTTATTGTGCTGACCGGCCAGGCCATGATGGGCATCAGCGGTGCGCTTTTTGCGTGGCCGCTTGTTCATTCTATGAATCCCTCGGCCGATGTTTTGGCCCTTTCGACCACCGAAGTGAACCTTGAACCCATTACCCAGGGGCAGGCCATCACCGTCACATGGCGGGGCAAGCCCATTTTTATTCGTCATCGCACCGCGGCCGAGGTTGAGAGCGCCCGCGCCGATGACGGGGCCGATTTGCGCGACAAACAAACCGATGCCGCGCGCGTGAAAAGTTTTGAGGATAAAGAACAATCGCAATGGCTGGTGGTGCAGGGCGTGTGCACGCACCTTGGCTGCGTGCCGCTGGGCCAAAAACCCACTGACATGAAAGGCGAATTTAAGGGCTGGTTCTGCCCCTGCCACGGCTCGCACTACGATACATCGGGCCGCATTCGCAAAGGCCCTGCCCCCAAAAATTTGGCAGTGCCCCCTTATCAATTTGTATCAGCCACCCGCATCAAAATCGGCTAGAGGTTATTATGGCACACGGTGAACGCACCCCTTTTCAAAACCCCGTCATTGAGTGGGTCGATCAGCGCCTGCCCATCTTCACGCTGCTGAATAAAGAATATATCGTTTTTCCTACGCCCAAAAATTTCAACTTTTTGTGGAATTTTGGGGCCATTGCCATGGTCATGCTTGTCATCATGATCGCCACCGGCATTCTGCTGGCCATGCAGTATCAGCCCAATACCATGATGGCGTTTGATAGTGTTGAACGCATCATGCGCGATGTGAACTATGGCTGGCTGTTGCGCTATATTCACGCCAACGGCGCCTCCATGTTTTTTATCGCCGTCTATATCCACACCTTCCGCGGGCTTTACTACGGCAGCTATAAACAACCGCGCGAATTGCTGTGGATGCTGGGTGTTGTCATTATGCTGCTGATGATGGCCACCGCCTTTATGGGTTATGTGCTGCCGTGGGGACAAATGAGCTTCTGGGGCGCCACCGTCATCACCAATCTTTTCTCGGCCATTCCGCTGGTGGGCGAACATATTGTGACATGGCTGTGGGGTGGGTTTTCGGTTGATAATCCTACCCTCAATCGTTTCTTTGCCTTGCATTATCTGCTGCCGTTTGTCATTTTTGCGGTGGTGTTTTTGCACGTGGTGGCCCTTCATGTTGTGGGCAGCAATAATCCGCTGGGCGTTGAACCCAAAAGCAAGGCCGATACGGTGCCCTTCCACCCCTACTACACCACCAAGGATATTTTTGGCCTCACCATCTTCCTCATCTTCTTTGCGGCGTTTGTGTTTTTTGCGCCCAATTATCTTGGCCACCCCGATAATTATATTCCGGCCAATCCGCTGGTCACGCCCGCCCACATTGTGCCCGAATGGTACTTTCTGCCCTTCTATGCCATTTTGCGCGCGGTGACATTCGATATCAGCATCCCCTTTACACATATTGTCTTGATCGAAGCCAAATTCGGCGGCGTGCTGCTGATGTTTGGGGCCGTGTTTGCCTTGCTGGTGCTCCCCTTCCTCGATCGCTCGCCCGTCAAAAGCGCCGAATTTCGCCCCATGTATAAAATCTTTTTCTGGGTGCTGATGCTGGATTGTATTTTGCTGGGCTTTGCGGGCGCCAAACCACCCGAAGGCGCATGGGTTTATATCGGGCAGGCAGCCACCGCGTGGTACTTCATCCACTTCTTTGTCATTGTGCCTAACCTTCACAAAATTGAAAAAACACTCCCCCTGCCCGACAGCATCGATGCCGCTGTGCGCGCGGCGCAGGCCCACAAAGCGTCATGAGGTTTTCGATGATCACGTATCTGCTGGCCTTTTTTCTTGCCTTTTCTGCCCCTGTTTTTGCCGCAGGCGGCGAGACGGCCAAACCCCACGCCCCCATGGGTGGGTGGAGTTTTGATGGACCACTGGGCACGTTCGATCGGCACCAGCTTCAGCGCGGCTTTCAGGTCTATAAACAGGTTTGCGCAGCATGCCACAGTTTGCATTTGGTCAGCTATCGCCATTTGCAGGCGCTGGGTTTCTCGGAAGCCGAGGTGAAGGCGATTGCGGCCGAATATACCGTGAAAGACGGCCCCAACGATGAGGGCGAGATGTTCGACAGGCCCGCCTTGCCCAGCGATAGATTTGCATCTCCCTATGCCAACAATAACGCCGCACGCGCCGCCAACAATGGTGCCCTGCCGCCCGATTTATCCCTCATGGCCAAAGCACGCGCCGGCGGGCCCGATTATATCTATTCGCTCCTCACGGGGTATCAACAACCGCCGGCCGATGCCCACATGATGGATGGCATGAACTATAACCCCTATATGTCGGGCGGACAGATTGCGATGCCAGCCCCGCTTTCTGAAAATGCTGTCACCTATGCCGACAACACGCCAGCCACGGTTGAGCAAATGTCGCAAGATGTTTCAGCCTTTCTTATGTGGGCAGCCGAACCAAAAATGGAAGAACGCAAGCGCATGGGCGTGATGGTGCTGATGTTCTTAGTTGCCTTTGCCTTTATCATGTACGGGGCCAAGAAAGCCGTGTGGCGCAATAAGCACTGAAAGAACCAACGAATGGTTATTTTGGGGTTAAAAAGTCGCTAACTTAATCATTGGTTCAGGGTTTTAATCCTATAAACGTTTATGTCTGCAGCTGCCCTGACCGCCGAAGATGTGCTGAACTTCTGGTTTTTTGAACTGGGGGAAGGCCAGTGGTTTAAGCCTGATGCCGCCGTGGATGAAAAAATCCGCCACAAATTTCAATCGTTCTATGATGATGCCCTCAACGGCAACCTGCGCGAATGGGAAAAAACCCCCACCGGCACGCTGGCGCTTTTGCTTTTCCTCAGCGCGTTTCCGCGCCGCATGTTTGCCGGCACTGCCAAAGCCTTTGAGACAGATGCCCAAGCGCTCGAACTGGCGCGCACCGCCATCATCCGCCACTTTGATGACCGCATCGATGCCAGCTTCAAACTGTTTTTCTATCTGCCGTTTATGTATTCAGAAAATCTTGGCGATCAGCGGCTGGCATTGTTTTACATTCGCGAACGCACCAAAAATCCATCATGGCTGGCCATTGCCGAAGATCATTTCTTGCTCATCCAAAAATATGGCCGTTTCCCCGAACGCAACACCGTTCTCAAACGCGCCTCCACGCCGCTTGAAGCCGCCTACCTTCAAGAAAACCACAGGCAAGTGGCGTAGCGCTCTCCCCTTCTTCTCTCACATCATCAACACGGGGCCTGACACCCAAACATCTGACGTGTTTTGCGTGGAGCGGAGGTGAAACTGGAGCGGTGAAGGGAATCGAACTGAATGGCTTTGCGGGCGAGCATGCGAGCCCTGCAAAACATTCACCCCGTGCCACGACACGGGGCCCGGCACCAGAACGGCTGACGTGTTTTGCGTGGAGCGGGTGAAGGGAATCGAACCCTCATAGCCAGCTTGGAAGGATTGTGGAAGAGAATCTGCGACCCGTCAAGATAGAAAATGAAATCAATTTATTATATTAAATATCAATAGTTTATGCCTTAATCATACTTTCACGCCACTGCACTCTTGCTTCCGAGAATCACCTGAAATACACTCGTATCTGCGACCTAGATGCGACCTAGAAGGTGAGGCATGAAACACAAGCTGACAAAAAGCTACGTTGAAGGACTGCAACCCGCTGAGCGTGATTACCTTGTGCGGGATAGCGTACTACCTGGTTTCTTTGTGAAGATAACGCCGACCGGCAAGCGCGTGTACGGCCTTTATTACCGCACAGCGAACGGTACAGAACGCAGGCCGTCCCTTGGCGAACATTCGCCGGGTTTCACGACCGATACAGCCCGCAAGAAAGCCGAGGAGTGGATTGGCCTGATCCGCAAGGACCAAGACCCCAGCAATGAACAGCAGCGCAAGCGCAAGGCTATATCGTTCAAGGAACTGGCGGGGCAGTATCTCGAAGAATATTCCCGCCACCATAAGACTCCGGAAACCGTCTTGAATGACGAATCAAATCTCAATAACCACCTGATCCCACTTCTGGGGCATTTGAAAGTGCCTGACATGGAAGCGACAGACATTGACCGAGCTATCCGTGCCATTGCCGACGGGAAAACAGCCAAGACCGAAAAGCTGGACAATGGCAGCCTGCGCCGTGTTCAAGGCGGTAAAGGTGCTGCAGCGCGGTGCTTGATCCTAATGAAACATATTATGGGAGCCTATGCCGAAAGCCGAGGCATCCGCCCGATGGGATCAAATCCCTGCCGCTATGTTAAAATGCCCGAAACCAAGTTTTCTAAGACTGGCCGCGCCCGGTTCCTGACCCCGAAGGAATTCGCCAAGCTGGGTGAATTGCTTGAAAAGCTGAAAACCGGACACGTTGCCCATACCGTGACGCGCCGCGCCCTTTATGAAGAGATATGGACGATTTCAACAAAACAGGCGGCGGAAAATTACGGCCTGTCTGACCGTGGCTTAGCAAAAATCTGTGGGCGTTACGATATTCCGATTCCTGACCGGGGCGTATGGCAGAAATTCAAGGCCGGTAATGCAAAATTGAAAAAGCCGTTGCCGCTTTCACAGTATGCGCCGGAACAGGAAATTACGCTCCGCAGTCACGGCGTGAAAGTGGCAGGCGAGAACTCCGTTATCGTCAATGCGCTGGAACTGCTTCTGTTCACCGGGTGCAGAAAGAGTGAAATTTTAACTCTAAAATGGGAGTTTGTAGATTTTGACGCTCAATGCCTGCGCCTTCCAGAGAGCAAGACGGGCGCGAAAATCGTGCCACTGGGCGCGCCCGCTTTGCAGGTTATGGAAACGATCAAGCGTGAACCGAGGAATCCCTATGTCCTGCCGGGGAAAAAGCCGGGCCAGCATATCGCGGGAATTGATCTGGCATGGCAGCGCATCCGTTCGCAAATCGGTTTGGAGGACGTAACTATCCATGATCTACGCCGCTCTTTTGGCTCTGTCGGCGCCGCGCAGGGGCTTTCCCTGCTTATGATTGGCAAAGCGTTATCCCACAAATCCCAACGCGCCACGGCGGTTTACGCCCGCTTGCAGGATGATCATACGCGCCAGACAGTCGATCTGATTTCAAATCAGGTCGCCGCATTCATGAATGCAGAAAAAGACAAACAGGCCAAGGTGGTGCCAATAAGATGACAGAACAAACAGCCAAGAAACATTTAGCCCAGAAGCACTTTGACAGGCGGGTCGAAAAACTCGGGGAAAAGGCGTTGAAAATAATCAATGGCCGTTACCATACGCAGAATCGCACTCGCGACACATTACACCACTTATACAAAGAGGGGGTTTATGCCGAGAATGTCGCTCTTACTGAAGAGGCCTACGACAATCAGCTTTTTTCACGTGAGTGGTTATATTTACAGCGTATTTTGTCTGACCCACCCTATTACATGACAAAAGAGCACAACAAAAGAAAGGTGGGCATTCTTATTGCCACCAACGGTATCACGGAGAATCTAACAAAACAAAAAATCGCGAAGCGAGCAGGAACGAACCGACAAAACCTAAAGCGCTGGGAAAATGACCTCTTTCATAAAGAAGTTTATGGGATTTTTTGGGGCGATAAAAAATAAGTGCCAATGTGGAGAACTAAAAAATGACGCAAGGATTCAAAGGGCTGTCCTTACAAGCTTATCAGCCGCTGTACAGCGTAGCCGAAACGCTTGCTCTGATAAAAATAGGCCGAACGAAGTTTTACAAAGAAATTGCCCAGGGCCGCATTAAGGTCGTTAAATGTGGGCAGAAAACGCTTGTTACAGGGCAAGCCATACAAGATTGGATTGAAGCACTCCCGAGAGTCCCATCAAAAACCCAACAAAACTCTAATTGACCAATACATTCAGCTTTGCCCTACTTTCCAGGACAAATTGTTCCAGCTCTTCTGCCGTCATGTTCAATGGGTCTTTTTCCAATAGCGGCGTATCCTCGTCAGCTCTTTTGAAAAACCCTGCGGCTTCCAAAACAGCGCGTGACGCCGCAACCTTGGCGTTGGCGGGGGATTTGGGATTCTGCATCACATCTTTGAGCGTTCCGAAGGCGATACTGGTCAAGTCCCCGTTCAAAAGCGCCTGTTGTTCTGCACGGATGGCGCGAGCGATATTAGGCTTGCGAAGTAACTCATATCCGCGCTGGCGAGGATGTGCATAACCAGCGTTTTCTGCCGCTTTGGACGCGCTACACCGCTCGCGGACAAGGTAACGCACGAATTCCTTTTGTATGTCTGAAAGATCATTATTCACGGCGGTATTATAATACCACAATAAAGGCTGGAACAACAACTGTACTATTGTAAATTAAGCTGGAACAACAACTGTACTATTGTAAATTAAAGCGTCTAGTCTGGCTAACCTGTCTCGCTAGGTTCTATAGATTTTCTATACCTCATGCCCTATAGTTCTTTATCTTTTTTTATATTCTTATAAAAGCCAGACTATATAGACTCCTCGGACGGATAATCAGGTTCCTCCCACGGAACCGCACCACCGATATACTTTTCAAACATCGCGCGCGCCGCATCTAAAGGAGCGAAACGATACCCATATGGTCTTTGACCTTCTGCGGTTGTAAGCCTGGGCTTTTGAAGAGCTTCCTCTAAAATAGTTTGCAATGTTTTTGAGAACTGCCCCACATCAACCGGACGATACTCACCATTGATCTTATAACTTTCTGCATAGGAGTTATAAGCGTCAGTTTTCCGGATTTGTAAGGGTTGATTTCTGAGCCACGGTTGATGGGCCATTACACCAATTTGCAAGCAATGATATAACCAAGCATCTGGCCCTCGGAGTGAACGAAGCTTTTGGTGCGTCAAGGCTCCAGTTTGAGGCACTTTGCGCACATTAAAATTTGAGAGATCATAGTTCAGAAGATCGTGTAGCATGGCCTCCGTGCCGCCACTGTCGATTTCCTTGTAAAGCGCTGCGAAGTATTCAGTGTTTTGCTTTTTTTCTTCGGAAACATCGATAACGCAAAAGCGCCGTTCATCATGACCTGCTGGGATAATCCAGTTTTCATTAGAGGCCATCATAAGATGAATGTTATTTTTGGCCATAATTGCGTCTTTATATTTTCCTTCAACCAGTATATGTGGATCGGTGATAAGCCCTTTCAAAACGCTTTCGTGCGATTTATCACCCGCAAAAACGGCTTCATCGGCAAAGAGTAAAACAGCATCGCGCAAATGCGCATTAAAATTTCCGATCAAATGTTTTGCGTTCGTAATATACACATAATGTTGACCGAAAATCTTTCCGAATAAGTGAGCAAAGGTTCCTTTTCCTGTCCCCCGTCCTCCACGCAGAATTATTGCCACTTCACCCGGCTTATCAGGGTGCTGCACGGCTCTTGCCATCCAACCCATCATATAATCAAACAACTCTTTGTTTTCCGAACAAATAACATCAAGTATGTGATTTTTTATTAAGTCCCAAGAACCGTGCGCCGGTGTTACGCCCCAACCGCGCCATAAATTGAACTGATCGGCACTCACGGTTTTACACGGAGAAAATACAACTCCGCCCAGATATTGGCGCCGTTTAGGATGGCTCAACCACGCTCTTGATTTTGACAAAGGTTTTTCTTTGCCATTTGGAAGAGGCAAATAATCATTCATATACATTCTGTTGAAATCATCAAATTTAATGCGCTCTAAAACTTCTCGTTTTATCGCTTCATCAACATAGGGGCGAAATACGAAAACCTTTCCGCCTTCATTAACAATCATGAATTTTTCATTCATCTCCTGCACGTAATCGGGAATATAGTCATTGCGCTCTTGTTTTGAGCGGAAATAGTATTTTATGCCGCCGTGCGCGTGAGAAAAAATCAGCGGCTCCGTGCAATTTTTGAGATAAGCGACAGCAATGCGAGTATCATTGCCGCCATAACCCGGCTCAAAAGGGTCTGCAAACCGTTTTTCATGCCATTCATTAGGATTAGCTCTAACCTGTGCAACGGAAACTTTAGAACCATCATGGCACCTCAAAATCAGTTCATCTGGCAAAACATCACCTTCCACAAGTGCGCGGCGCAAGGATTCCTTGCATTTTTTTAGTTCTTCTTCAGTAGCCTTCTTGCCGACAAATTCCTTGGCCCGTTTTGCAATCCACTTCTCACGCCTGGACGCCGCTTCTAGTTTCTTTTCTTCGCGGGCATCGTCAATCATACGGGCTAAATTTACCGTTTCCTCAGGCGTTAACGGACGCAAGTCATCGGCATTAATCTGTTGTTCTCCACCGCACAACAATTCCAGCTTCGCAGGGAAGATTTCCGGTTCCGGGAAACGCTGTTCAAGCCTGTCTTTGCACACCGCACCACCGAAAGCGAACCTTTCCGGTTGCCAAACCGCAGTATCGACGATGCTTCTTTCCAGCAAATTACCGTTTTCCGCTATGCGGATATATCCGTAACCAGCCAACCATAGGCGGCTATAAATAAGCTTTCCTATTTCAGGTATACGGCTAGCATCGCTGCAAACCATAAAGGCGTGCAAGCCCTTAATTCCAGAAATCTGAATTTCGCCGTCATAAATACAACTTGACGTGCTAGGCTTCACTCCGATCGTTACTTGATTCAATTCAGGCATGGCCATACGGAGAATTTGTACGAACTCTTCAGCTGTAAGTGCTTCTTTACCCAGCTGTGGGTCATAATCTAAAAAAATAACCCCTGGCTTTTTTGCCCAGGTAAAGTTTTCACGAGTACGGCTGATAACGCCCCTATACCTCGTACTGGCCTTTAACTTTGCTTCGCAAAGAACATAATCGGCTTTGGTTTTTTGAACCCCAAATGCTACCGCCTCATGGAATGGCAAGCGGCACATAAATTGAAGTAAGGATTTCAGGTCGCGTAACTGTTCTTGCCTTATTTTTCCAGATATTAGATTAGCCCCGACTGTTTTCTTAATTTTCCTGTTTTTATCGAGGGATATGATTTTTGTTAGAGACTGTTTACTGTCATTGGTAATAACAGTAACTGTAAAATGAGTTTCTGTTGTTTTCTTAGCATTCAACATGGCAAGTCCTTTCAGGCTTTTACCGTGCTGTAGCGCTCATTCTCGCTGATAAACTTCTCTAAAGCCACAATCTTGTAACGCACAGCACCACCAAGGCGTACGAAAGAAGGCCCCCGCCCGGATACACGCCAATTCTCTAAAGTTCTTTTCTCGATGCGTAGAAACTCTGCTGCTTCCAACGTGGTCAGAAGACTGTTGCCCAACATTTCTCTCGATTTCTTGTCCATCTCGCGACTTCCCGTGCAGTTGAAGTGATTAGGGCGAGCTTACATGCAGGATGGAGAGGTTACGACGAACAAGGCGCACCACGAAATGTTACATTTAGAGACTTTGAGTTGTTTGTTTCCAAGAAATTATGCTATTAATCGCCTTGTACATGACAAAATGTCATGTACGGGGCTTTTCATCCCCATCAAGTGCGGCAAAGACACTGCCGGAAGTGTGTCGCCCTCAGCTATGGCTGGGTGGCGATGTCATGTCCAAGCGCAAGCCAAAAGCATCGCGCCGTTTCACTTGATACGGATGAAAACACCCAGTCACCAGAGCGATCTGGTGACTGATTTTCGGCATGGAGATCAGGCATGGAATATCAATATCAGATCCAAAAAGATTTACGCGATTTGCGCGTTTTTAGAAATTGCTTGGTTGGGCAGCTTACTGAACTTGCGTTAACCTTATGGTGTAATAAAACAGAAAATATTAAGAATAGAGATAGAAAAAAGCTTGAAGATGAAATTCAAAAAATTAAGGCACTATATGAAGACATTTCTGTAGTCATTTTTGCATTAGAAAACCATCATCGGGATTCGCATCTAATTTTTGAAAAAACTGAGATGGAAGCCAAAATAGAATACGAAAGACGACAAAGATATTTTGACCAATGGCTCACAGAGCAAACCGGTCCTCTTCCCCAAAATTATGCTAACTTAATTAACTCATTATTTAATGAGATTCATTCTATAAATGAAAATCTTGTAAAAATTGTCTCTAAGAAATGCACGCGATAACGTGACTGCAATTGAGCAATAGAATTACTCAGACCTATTGACCGATCTAGCTTAAGGAACAGGCTCAATAATCACTCGATGCCGAGCTTGCTGAAGAATATCTTGTTACGCATCTCTGCATCACGCAACAGCTTCGTCCAGCTCAGCACTTCGATGTAGAGATTTATCTTGTCATACCAGTTGAACCAGCCTTGTCCATCCGGCATGGGGGTAAAATTCTTCTCGCGTAAAAGCCAGTCCGCAATTTTCTTGGGTATGTCGCAAACTACATAACCGTAGAACGGCGTCTTATCATTCACAAGAATGTCGCGCCCTTTTGGCGTTTTATATTCTCCGTCACGAATTTGATTAACGTATCGCACGATCTGGGCAATCGGGTCTTCGTCAGAAGACAGATTTGCAAAGTCATGTCGCTGTGGTTTTTTAAATTCAAAAATTGTGATCGGGTTGCTGAGTTCATTATCTCCACGATAGGCGATTTTCTTGTTAAAGATCGTAATATCCGTTCTATCGCTTTTGTTGCCGTTGATTGGTTTATCCGATGATATGAATTCTGCAAAATTTAGCCGTTCATCAAGAATCCACAGGTTATGCGCCGAATAATCGATTTCATCGGAATCTTTCTTCCGTGGCATAATCAGATCATGCACGTCGCCCTCTGATTTATATTTTCCCGATTCATCGATTTCTAGAAATTTCCCGAATATGTCGAGCGCGCACTTGCGCGTTGAGACGTAATGAATCAGGTCGTTTTTGCTGGTTTCTGAAATGCTCTCGATGACTTGAGCTATTTTTCCATCCATCTCAGTGGTGGGTTCTGCGTTTAGGATGGCTTCCACCTGAGCGCGCGTTTGCACCTCCTTCTCGAATTTCTTGCGCTGAAGGTGCAGCTCTATTTCTTGATCGCTCGGCCGCATGGGAAGGGCGCTGAAATCCGCTTCCGTGCTAATTTTTCTATGCCAAGGTGCCTGCGATGAAATGTAGTCCGAGATTCTGGCGGCTTTACGCTGTTTGCGGTCGGCAATGTCACTGCCGACTGCGGCCTCTGCAATGCCCGCCGCTGTTTTCTCGATCTGGTTTTGTGAGATACCATTGAGAAGATCGGAATCAGCCTGGAAGCGGAATTCGCCACGCTCCAACGAAACATTATCATTAAGATAGTCGCCAAAGACGTAAGCCTTAATGACAAAGTTTCGGCCTCTTGCCGGATTACCGCTTGGGTCAGGCTCATAGAACTCTTCTGCAAACTCTGGGATATAATCATGCAGATTGACACTCGTTACCTCGCGCCTGTGAGCAACCAGGCTGATTTTGCTTCGCTCAGTCTTCGGCGAGTAGAATTTGAAAATGCGCACCAAAAATTCACGCGGCAGGCCGTGGGCCTGAAGTGAGAAGGTACCATTTTCTATCGGTATTTCGACAATCTGGCTGTCCTTCTTGCCAAGGTAATCGTTCAAATATGCCGGCAATCCTGATGCACTTGCATCTCGAATGGCTATCTTGGGGCAAGGTTTATCGGCGTCCACAAAGTAAGGCAGCAGGCGTTCCACGATGACGCGGCTGATAATGTCGATTCCCTTATCTGGAAATTTGACTGCCCTGATGCCAGAAATTTCAATTTTTGATCCGGTGTCGATTATGGCTGTTTCATTGATATGCTCATCAATGATGATGTCCTCATCCAAGCCCATCCTGAATGTTCGTTCTTTATAATTTTCGCCGTCTGCAAAAATGCTGCTGATTTTCACGTCGTCAAAATACTTTAGGCAAGTGAAGCGCCCAGCATGTCTTCCTGTTGATTGTCTTCCTCAGCTTCTTCCTCGTTAAAAAAATAACGAGCCAGACATAACCCATTTGAGTGCATTGCATACTCTGGGAGAGCGTCTGTCATTAATGCAGAAAATTCTAATCCTGTTCCAGGGCCATTTAATACGATACAGAGATTTCTTCTCCCAGAATAAGGAAAAATTTTTGGCATTTGATAGACACAGTTATTAAAGTGTCTATCAAAATAGGCCCATTGCTTAGAAAAGGGTCTATATGCACTTACTACAATATGCTTTTGATGGAATACACCCCTTCTACCAGCTTTCACGCTTGCAAAAGTCTCCCGTGTCCACTTCATCTTCGCTTCATTCTTATCAACGATACCTTCAGGATCTGGTCGATTCTGTCGAGATGGGTATCTCGATTGATAATTTTCTAGCTCAATGTTGTAGTGAGCAATCATACGCTCCATATTTGAACTTACTTCAACCTTTGATGAGTTATAGCACCATGGATCTCGGTTAGTTTTGATGCCACTCGATATATCGGTAAATAGTGTCACCGACAAAGTATCATCCTTGGTAGCAGCAGCTATAAATTTCTCGAAAGACACATCTCGTTGTGCCACCCAATCGCCATGTTCGTTTGGGTTTATGGTGCGCCAGCAGTTCTTGCTGTTGATCCCTTCAATGCTGCCAAAATTTGTGATGATGGCCAGCTTTTGTTCGCGCGTCAGATAGTCGCCGATGTCATGGAAGCGGATAATACCATGCTCAGCCGCGTTTGGGTTTTTTACCAAAACTGTAATCGCAATAGGCGACCGACTGCCCTGCTCAAATACATTGTCTTTCTCTTTGCGTCGAATTTCACCTTTAGTTCTGGCGTTGCCCCGCAGGTGAAAAACGTGGATGTTTGTAAACTCATCCGCCAAGCTCTTGCGGAATCCATCAAAAGAGTTTCCGTTGATCCATCCAGCACCAGATACAAAGGCAACAACACCTTGTTGACCAATTCGATCGCTAGCCCAGCGGTAAGCGCGAACATAGCTATTAAACAGGCTATTTTGAAGCCCAGCGTTACTTAGTGCTCCATAAGTGCAACGAATGCGATTATCGAGTTTTGGATATTCAAGATTTTGAGCATCATCGTTTCCACTCTCCTGCCCCTCGGAATAGGGTGGATTGCCAAAAATAACGCGAATATCCAGCTTGCGCTGCCGCTTCCGGCGGGCGCTGTTATCAGGCATAAGATCGCTGATAAGATCGCGTTCCTGCTCGTAAAGCTGGAAGGTATCGGTCAGACAGATGCCGTCGAACGGGACATATTTGCCGCCGGCCAGGCCGTGATAAGCGGCCTCGATGTTGATGGCGGCGATGTAGTAGGCCAGCAGCACGATCTCATTGGCATGAATCTCATGCTGATATTTATGCGCCAGCTCGTCCGGCTTGATAAGGCCAGATTGCAAGAGGCGCGTGATAAAAGTGCCGGTGCCGGTGAAGGGGTCAAGAATGTGAACACCCTTGCTGCCCAAAGTCTGGCCGAATTCGCTTTGCAGCACTTCGTTGACGGAATGGATGATAAAGTCCACCACTTCAACAGGCGTATAGACGATGCCAAGGCGCTCGGTCATTTGCGGAAAAGCATTGCGGAAAAATTTGTCGTAAAGCTCGACAATGATTTTTTGTTTGGACTGCGCATTATCGATACCAGTGGCGCGCCGCTTCACGCTCTCATAGAACTTCTGAAGGCTCTCGGATTCCTTTTCCAAGTTGTGTTCGTCCAGCTTGTCGAGAACGATCTGCATCGCACGTGAAACGGGATTATTTTTGGCAAAGCTATAGCCCTCGAACAGCGCCTCGAATACGGGGCGCGTGATGATATGCTGCGCCAGCATCTCGATGGCCTCGGCATCGGTGATACTATCATTCAGGTCGTCTTTTATTTCTGCCAGGAAGGCGTCGAATGCAGCGCGCTCCGGTGTGCCGTGTTTCTGCACCAATGCGGTGATGCGAGTGATGTGGGTCTGGGCGATTTTGGCAATATCAGCCGCCCAATCTTCCCAATAGTCGCGCCGGCCGCATTTCTTGACGATTTTGGCCATGATGGCTTTGGAAAATTCGTCAAAAGCAAAGCGGGTCTGAAACGGCGCAGCCGGTTTGCCGGTGTCAGGATCGCGTTCATCGTCATCGCCTGAGGCGTGGCCCTGGCCGATATTGGGGCCGGTGCCTTTATTCTCTTTGCGGGGCGGCAACTTGTTGCTGACGGCGATAACCTCGATGTGGTCGGATACGTCCACACCAAGATCGGCCTTGTTTATCATGGCGTCGAAGCGTTCATCGTGTGAGCGCAAGGCATTCAAAATCTGCCAAACGACGCGGTAGCGGTCGTTGTCGTTCAAGGCGTCTTCCGGCGTCACGCCGGCAGGAACGCCGATAGGCAGGATCACATAACCCATGTTTTTGTCTTTGGCACGGCGCATGACGCGACCAACAGACTGCACCACGTCTATCTGTGAGCGGCGTGGGTGCATGAAGAGGATCGCGTCCAGGGCGGGAACGTCCACGCCCTCGGACAAGCAGCGGGCATTGGTGAGGATGCGGCAAGCATGGTCGCTATGTTCATCCTTCAACCAATTCAGTAGTCGGTCGCGGGATTTGGCGTTGAAAGTGCCGTCCACATGCTCCAACTGGCAATCGAGCGGCAAGGCGTCGCCCTCAGCTTCCTTACCCTCGTCGGATGCCAGATATTCGGAAACGACGGCGGCGAATTCCTCCTGGATCATTTTCGATGTGGCAATGTCCTTGCAGAAGGCCAGGGCGCGCTTCATCGGCTGCGGATCGGTCAGCAGATCGTTTTTCAAGCCATGCTTGGCAAGAGCCTTGTAGCAGCCGATAATTTTGGTGGCGTCGTCCAGCTTCAGCTCGGATTTGTCGGCCAGGCGTTTTTGAACGCCGGTGCTGACCATCTGCTCGTCCACGGCCAGAACCAAAACCTTATAATCCGTCAGCAGCTTGTTTTCGACGGCCCAACCGAAACCACGGGCGAAAAGCGTTTCGCCGAAATAAGCCTCATTGTCCATGTCGTAAAGCACGGCGGATGCTTCGGTGGCCTTCGCGCGCACGGCCTCACCGAACACTTTGGGCGTGGCTGTCATATAGACACGCTTCTTGCCGGCAATCACCTTCTGGTCGTGAACCTTGACGAAATTGCTATCGTCCGCACCGTCTAGGGTCGCGCCGGTCGTGCGGTGCGCCTCGTCACAGATAATCAGGTCGAATTCTGGCAAGCCGTGCTTCTTTTGAGCGTCGGCAATCACCTGGATTGATTGATAGGTGGCAAAGATCACCGTCATTTGCTCGCCGGCCGACCGCTTGGCACTCGCGGCCAGCTTGGCGGCGTCAGTCGTCGCGGGGAATGCTAGGTCGAGGAAGTCGATCTCGGCCACGTCATCGGCATTCGCGCGCCGCTTCCCGACTTGGGTATCAGAACAGACGGCAAAAGAGCGCAGCGGTGTTTGACTATCGGCCGTCCATTCGCGCACGGTTTGCGACATAAGGGCCAGGGATGGCACGAGGAAGAGAACGGTGCCGCCGGCTCCGATCAAGTCTTCCGCAATCTTTAGACTGGTGAAGGTTTTACCTGTGCCGCAAGCCATGATGAGCTTGCCACGATCCGCTGTTTCCAGTCCTTTGCGAACGGCCGCAACAGCATCCTTCTGGTGCGGCAATAGGGTTTTCTTTTTACTGAGAACGATCTCGCCCTTGGCGGCGAAGCGTTCCCATTGGATCGAGCTGGCTTCAAGGTCGGCAAGGCTCAAGCGCGTGGTGATGATCGCTTGGCCGCGCAACATGGTTTCAGCGTTTTCACTCCACGGCACGTCTGTGGTGTCGATGATAACGCGGCGCTTGAATGGTTCCTTGGCTGAGGCTGATATGCAGCTATCGATGTCAGCCTTCTGAATGCGGTATTTAGGGTCATAGAATTTGCATTGGATTGCGGCGAAGCCGTCCTCGCCGCGCAACTTGGCAACAAGATCAATGCCGGTATCTCGCCCGTCCCATCCGTGCGCAGCCGCCCAATCCTTATAGGTTTGTACAGCTTCATACTGTTGAATCTGAACGGGGTCATTAATGAGATAAGCCACGGCCAGGCGTTCAAAATACGTCCCCTTGTCGCGCTCGGTGCGCGCCACTTCACGGTATGAATTCAACAGTTCTCTGAGCGCAGTCATGGGTCTTTTGTTCCTCTTATTCTAAATCATGGCAACGCATCCAGGTTGTTTTGCCAGAATCGTGGTACCCATAGTGTCTTTTTTAGCTCTTGATCTACCATGTCAGCCCCAATCAGATTTTCCTGATTTTTTATAGCGGGCTGGAGCGGTTATATAAAGGGTTAATGCCTGTTCGTTAATAAATACTCTGTCCGCTCGAACAGATGTCACCCTTCACTTACTTACTCAATAGACAGACACCCAATCAAAACAGGTACCTACATTTTGTGGGAACGTGATTTCAAAATACCACAAATTTTGTACGGCCGTACGATAGCGTTTCGGAATCCAAGAAGGGGTATACCCCTAGGGGTGGGATGGGTACCAAAACAGGAAAGCAAAATCAGAAGAAATTTGACAGACGGATTGATTTATTGCGACCTATTTGCGACCTAGAGAAAGAGCGTGAGTTCATAAAATCATCTAAGCCATTGAAATCGTTGGAGCGGGTGAAGGGAATCGAACCCTCATAGCCAGCTTGGAAGGCTGGAGCTTTACCACTAAGCTACACCCGCGCGATGAACAGCATAGGCCCCAAACATAACCAAAACACAAACGCTGGTAAAGCGCTTAGGCCTGCTTCTGAAACCTTAAGACAAGCTTGCGCAGCACCACATAAAACACCGGAGTCATCAACAGGCCAAAGAACGTGACGCCGATCATGCCGAAAAACACCGCTGTTCCCATAGCTTGGCGCATTTCGGCCCCCGCGCCATGCGCAAACACCAACGGCAGCACGCCCAGAATAAACGCCAGCGATGTCATCAGAATGGGGCGCAAGCGCAGGCGGCAGGCCTCGATGGCGGCACCGACAGGATCGCGCCCATAAATTTCTTCCTGCTGGCGCGCAAATTCGACAATCAAGATAGCATTCTTGGCCGCAAGACCAATCAGCACCACCAATCCAATTTGTGTCAGAATGTTATTATCCATGCCGCGCAGCCACACGCCGCTGAGCGCCGAAAGCACACTCATGGGGACAATTAAGAGGATGGCCATCGGCAGCGCCCAGCTTTCAAACTGAGCGGCCAGCACCATAAAAACAAACACAATGGCCAGCACAAAAACAATCACAGCGGTGTTGCCGGTCATTTTTTCCTGCAGGGCCAGCTCGGTCCACTCGGTGCGCACGCCTTCGGGCAACAAATCTTTCGCCAGCTTTTCCATGGTGGTGATGGCCTGCCCCGAACTGACACCAGGGGCCGCACTGCCGCTGACAGGAATGGCCGGATACATGTTATAGCGCTGAATTAAATCAGGCCCCGTGGTGTATTGAACATTCACCAGCGTGCCGAGTGGCACCAGATGGCCGTCAGTGTTGCGCACTTTTAATCCGGCAATGTCTTCGGGCTGAACTCTGAAGCGTTGATCGGCCTGCGCGCGCACCTGAAAAATGCGGCCGAACATGTTAAAATCATTCACGTAACTTGATCCCAAAAAATCTTGCAGGGCTTCAAACACATTGCCCAGCGGCACATTCAGCATCTGCGCCTTGGTGCGATCGATATCGAGATACACCTGCGGCGTTTCAGCCGAAAAACTGGTATAAATGCCGGTCAGCGTGGGGGTTTGCCATGCGGCGCCCACCAACCCGCCAACCGATTGCAGCAGCGGCTTCAGCCCCATGGCTGTTGTATCTTGTACCATCAGCTTAAAACCGCCGGCGTTGCCCACGCCACGCACAGGCGGCGGTGGAATGGTGATGATAAACGCATCTTGGATGACTGACAGCCGTTGCTGCAGATCATCGATAATTTTTTGTGCGGTCTGGTGGTGGGGCACACGCTCAGAGAACGGTTTGAAGCCCGAAAAAATGGCCGCACCGTTAGAGGCGTTGGTGAACGTCGCACCCGAGAAACCCGCAAAACCCACCGCAAAATTAACACCCGGCGTTGCCTGAATAATATCAGATGCTTTTTTCACAACCTCATCGGTGCGCGAAAGCGCGGCGCCATCGGGCAACTTGATGACGGTGATGGCGTATCCCTGATCGACCTGCGGGATAAAACCCGTGGGCACGGTTGTGGCCAGCATCACAACGCCACCAACACACAGCGCATAAAAAATCAACACAAAAGAACGCATGCGCACAAGCCACGCCACAACCCCGCCATAGGCGTGGCTGGTGCTCTCCATCAGCGTGTTAAAGCGCGTGGCAAACCCTTCGCCCCACCGCTGCATCAGGCTTTTTCCGCCCTCAACATGCGGTTTCAGCAAAATGGCCCCCAGCGCGGGCGACAGCGTAAGTGAATTGATGGTGGAGATGATGGTGGCCACCGACAGCGTCAGGGCAAATTGCTGATAAAACGCGCCCGATATGCCAGGCATAAACGCCGTGGGCACAAAAACGGCGGTGAGCGCGAGTGATGTCGCGATCAGGGCCGTTCCCACCTCGCGCATTGTTTTGTGGGCGGCTTCAAGCGGCGAAAAACCTTCGTGCAAATAACGCTCGATATTCTCGACAACCACAATCGCGTCATCCACCACAATGCCGATGGCCAAAATCATGGCGAACAGCGTGAGCATATTTAATGAAAAACCAAAGGCCGCCATCACCGCAAACGTGCCCACCAGCGACACAGGAATGGTGAGGATGGGAATAAGGCTGGCGCGCCATTTGTGCAGAAAAAGAATGATAACCAACACCACCAGCAAAATTGCTTCGGCCAGTGTTTTCAAAACTTCTTCGATCGATTGCTGGATAAAATCGGTTGGATTATAGACAATGCGATATTCAATGCCTTTAGGAAAGGTTTTTGAAATTTCCTGCATTGTTTCTTTCACGTCGCCCGCAATCGATAAGGCATTGCTGCCCGGACGTTGAAAAATGGCCAGCGCCACGGCAGGTTTGTTGTTCAGATAACTGTTGGTCACATAATCGCGCGCGCCCAGCTCTACCCTCGCCACGTCGCGCAAGCGTGTCAGCCGCCCATCATCGCCCGATTTGATCACCACGTTCTCAAACTGCTCTGGCTCCTCAAAACGCCCTTGCGTGGCGATGCTCAACTGAAAGGCGTTCTGCCCTGCCACAGGTGGCTCGCCCAGCGTGCCGCTGGAAACCTGAATATTCTGCTCGCGCAGCGATCGGATCACATCGCCCGATGTCAAGCCAAGCCCCGATAATTTATCAGGGTCCATCCAAATACGCAGGCTATATTCGCGCAAACCAAACAACATCACGTTGCCCACGCCATCAATGCGCGTCAGCTGATCTTTGACCTTCAGCAGCGCATAATTGCTGATATACAGCTGATCAAAGCTATCATCGGGCGATAGCATATGCACGACCAGCATCAAATCGGCCCCGCTTTTGGCGGTGCTCACGCCAAGACGCCGCACTTCTTCTGGCAGGCGCGGCTCGGCTTGGGCAACCCTGTTTTGCACCTGCACCTGCGCCTTGTCTAAATCGGTGCCTGTGCGAAAGGTTACGGTCAGCGACATCGACCCATCGCTGGTCGAATACGATGACATATACAACATATTTTCCACGCCGTTGATCTGCTCCTCCAGCGGGGTGGCCACGGTTTTGGCCACTGTCTCGGCATTCGCACCCGGATAAGCGGCCCGCACATTGACCGTGGGCGGTGCCACTTCCGGGTACTGCGCGACAGGCAGCAGAAAATAAGAGACAGCGCCAACAACCAGCATAAACAACGCAATGACGCTGGCAAAAATGGGCCGCGTGACAAAATAATTGCCAATATTATCGTGCTGATTTTTTGTCATGGCGATGATGTTTCTTCCATCGCGCCGGCAGAACCAGCCTGCGGCATCTCAGCCCCTGTGGCGTCAATGTTGGCACCAGTCGCCGTTTCTTCAGCGGCGCTGGTTGGTTCAGCCCCACGAGACGCCATGCTTTTAATCATCGGATGCGCGGGCGGCGACAACATCTGGTTTTCGGGCGAGACAACAAGCCCAGGGCGCACGCGCTGTAACCCGTTGATGACGATACGATCGCCGCTGGCAATGCCCGATTTGATGACGCGCATATCATCAATCGCGCGACCAATCTCAACAGGTTTTACCGTCACTTCGTTCTGGTCGTTCACCACATAAACAATGCGCCTGCCCTGATCCGATCCTACGGCTTCATCGGGCACAATCATGGCCTGATACAGGCCGCTGCCCATAATGCGCACGCGCCCGAACATGCCGGGCGTTAACAGTAAATCGGCGTTCTGAAAAATGGCACGCCCCCGCATGGTGCCTGTGCCTCGATCAATATTATTATCAACAAAATTCATTTTTCCTTCGCGCAAAAAATCAACATCATCGCTCAGGGTGACAAAAACAGGGTTTTCATGTTCGCGGCTACTGGGTCTTTCACCGGTGCCAGCCAGGCGGGTATATTTCAGATAAGTCTGCTCATCAATATCAAACACGAAATGAATAGGATCGAGCGAGACAATGCGGGTCAGCTTAGTCGACTCCGCCGTGCCGCCTGTCACCAAATTGCCTTCGGTCACAAATTTGTTACTGATACGGCCAGCGATGGGCGCCGTGATGCGGGTATAATCGAGATTCAATCTTGCCTGATCACGCCTGGCGCGGGCGGCCGACAGCGTGGCCTTGGCTGTGTCATACTCCTGGCTTCTCAAATCAACCGTTCTCTCGGCTGTGTTGCCTTTGGCGCGCAAATTTTTAGCACGCTCCAGTTCAGCTTCTGAAAATTTTTGTGCCGCTTCGGCGGCGGCCACATCGGCTTCGGCCTGCCTCAGTTCAGCCTGATAAGGGCGCGGATCAATCACAAACAGCAAATCGCCCTTGTTCACCATGGCCCCTTCTTTGAAGTGAACAGATTGCAAATATCCACTCACCCTGGCTCTGATCTCCACATCATCAATCGCCTCAAAACGGCCTGTAAACTCATCCCATTCCATCACCTCCGCCATCAGGGGTTGGGCCACGGTGACCTGGGGCGGGGGCGGCTGGCTGGCTGAATTCTCAGAACGACCGGCGTCATCGCACGCTGTCAGCAGAAAAAGAAGAAGAAGAATAGAAAACGATCGCATAAAACCTCTGCCAAGATTTAGGGCCTAGCCTTCAAAAATGCAACTTGCCCTATAAACCAAAAAATTCCTTCAGATGTTCGCAAACACGCCCAGCCGTTTTACCATCCCACAGGGGAATATTGGCGGGTTTTGTTTGGGCTGAAAGCACACCAGGCAAAACTTTTTGCACATCATCCAGCTTCACTAATTGATTGGTGCCAAGCGAGACGGTCACAGGGCGCTCGGTGCTCTCGCGCAATGTTAAACATGGCACGCCCAAATAACTTGTTTCTTCCTGAATGCCGCCAGAGTCTGTGACAACACACCGCGCATTCATGACAAGGTTGATAAATTGCACATAGCCCAACGGCTCCAGCAAATGGATGTTTGAATTTTTCTCAAGCTTATCCAGCAGTTTTGTGGCCTGAAGTTTTTGCCGCGTGCGCGGGTGAACAGGGAAAACAACCTTTAATTCTTTTGCCATCCACAGTAAGGCATCCACAATTTTGCCAAGCTGCGTTTCATCATCAACGTTCACGGGGCGGTGCATGGTGGCTACCGCAAAACTTCCCTTGGCCAGCGACATGCTTTGGCACGTTGCATCCGCCTCTATGGCGGGCAACATTTTCACCAGCGCATCAATCATAATATTTCCCACCATCCGCACATGCGGGCCACGAATATTCTCGCGCGCCAGCAACTCCATTTCAATCGGCGATGGCGCCCAGTGAATATCGGCAATTGAATCGGTCACCAAGCGGTTAATCTCCTCTGGCATGGTACGGTCAAAGCTGCGCAACCCCGCCTCCATATGCGCCACGGGCAGCAGGCGTTTTTTGGCGGCCAGCGCACATGAAGCGGTGGCGTTCACATCGCCCACCACCAGTGTCAAATCGGGCGATTGTTCTTCGCACAGCGCATCATACTTCTCAATCACCTTCGCGTGCTGAAAGTTATGGCTTCCGCCGCCAACATTAAACTGCACATCGGGCACCGGCAGGCCCAACTGCTGCAAAAAAATATCAGACATATTCGCATCATAATGCTGGCCCGTGTGCACCAAAACAGGTTTAAGAAAACCAGATTGATTGAACGCATGCCACAGCGGGGCGATTTTCATCATATTGGGGCGCGCCGCGGTGATGAGGTGGATGATTTTCATGGCGATGTTTTTTCTTTCTTAGAGGTTTTTTTTGTGACCGAACCTTTTGCCCGGCCGCGGGGTTGAGTTTTTTGGGTGGTGCTTTTTAATGTCTTTTTTTCTGAAATCTTTTTCTGTTTCGGTTTTTTCTGGCTCAACGTTTCATACACTGCACTCACATCGGCCGCAATTTTATCCCAGTTGCGGGTAGCCACCAGCCATTCACGCGCGGCAGCGGCATATTTTTGCCTTAACGCCGGTTTTGTAATCATCACACGCAGCGCCTCGGCCAGGCTTTCTGCGTTATCTTTTTCGTGCACCAGGCCTGTTTTTTTGTGGGTTACAATTTCTTGTAGTGGACGCACACTCGACACTACCACGGCCTTGCCCATTGCCATCGATTCAAACGGCTTCAAGGGGCTGACAATCTCACAAATCTCAAATCCCTTCCGCGGAAAAGCAGAGACATCGACCAGACTGTATAAATTGGGCACTTCTTCAAACGGCTGCCGGCCCAGAGAGATGATCATATCATCTACGTTCAATTTTTTGGCTTGCGACATTAAGGCAGGCAGCACCACGCCATCGCCCACCCACAACAACCTGAAACAATCGCCCAACTCTTTTTTCAGTTGCGCGGCAGCGGTTACCAGCAAATCCAGTCCTTCATAAGCCACAAACGAGCCGATATAACCAATCACCACCTTGCCTTCGCAGCCCAGCTTTCTGGCCAGATTTTCGTTTTTAGGGCGCAGGGAAAATTGTTCAAGATCAACCGCATTGGGGGCAATGGTCACCTTATGTTCATCAACCCCGCGCGCGACCAGATATTCCTTCAGTGCGCCAGTAATGGCCAACACATAATCGGCATTCCTGGCGGCTTCAATTTCCAGCCGCTCGCACATTGCAAAATGTTCGGTCTGCCTATAATCGGGGTCTTTGGCACAGCGGGTGACATGCCACAGGCCGCGCATTTCATAAATGCTGGGAATTTTCAAACGCCGCGCCGCTTCCACCCCCACAACGCCACATAAATAATTTGATGCGCAATGGATCAGCGTTGCTTTTTGGGCGCCTGCTTCGGCCACCAGCGTTTTCACAGACTGTTCAAAATATTTTTGACCATCGGGGTTTTGGCGGCCCCATTCATCATCAGGGAAAAAGCGATAACTTAATCCATCATGAATCTGCCGCGCGATAATTTTTCCTTTGTGTCCGGCATCTGCGGGGTAGCCCAATCGGGTGATCACCGAAAGCGGCCATCCGGCCTGATGAAGTTTTTTGGCCAACCCATGCGTGCGGGTAGCATAGCCACTGGTATGAAAAGGAATGGTTTGATGCGCGTAATAGACAATGCGCGCATCGGCCGCGGCGCTTTTTGTTTTGGCCTTTGGCGTATAAACATAACCTTGTTGAAGCACGCGCTTCATGCCATTTAACCTAATCACCTCGGCCGCTGGCTGTTCGGCTTGCGGCAGTTTTTCAAGAAGATGCAGTGGTTGGGAAATATCCCCCGCTTGGCGTAGCAACTGAACAGACAGCTTGATCCCGCGCGGGTCTTGCATATCGGCCGACCACTGCCGCACAAAACCGGCGGCGGCCTTGGCGTTCATCGCTGCCATGTGGCGGGTGCCGGCCACAAACAAATTATTGCGTGCGCGCGTTAATCCTTGAAACGATCTGGCCAGTTCGTCTGAAAATTTTTCTGCTTCAGTGTCGGCATAGTTTTCTAAAAGTTTTTTCTGAAAATCGGCATAGGCCAGGTCTCGGCGAAGGGCCAGATCAAGAAGCGCTGTGCGAATTTTTTGTGGTGGCTGCTTGTCGGCCATTTTTTCTGATGCCGCGAGCAGATTTAACAAAGGCTCGATATGCTTTTTTCCAAAAAAATGCTGGGCCACGGCAGAGGCCGCCAATTGCTCTATCAGCGGTCGAGATACTTGATATATTTTTTTGCCAAACGCAATCATCTCATCCGGCATGCGGCTGTCTAGTGCCAAGGCGCCGCCTTTGATGCCCAAAAATGTTTCAAGCGCTTCGGCTAGTTCGGTCGATGATACATGCGACAGCAGAAAAAGAACATCATGCGCGCCACACTTGCCAATCCAAAAACACTTGCCCTGAAAATCAGTTTTATAAAAATTGGTTTGAAATAAATAATTCAGCTCGTCCGTAACCCAGCCGGTGGTCATGCTGGCAGGAATTTTTTCCAAAAGCGCTTTGAATTCTGTTTCATCGCCCCTAATTCTCTCCCATTCCGAGGCGGGCAAAGCCTCTCTCACATACTGGTCAATCAGGCGGAGATGATGGCGCAGCGGATCATCAAGCCAGATGACAAACTTCAACCCCTTCCCTTCCGGCAAAATTTTTCTTAAAACCGTTTCGGCATTCTGCAACGTTTCTGGCACTTCTTCGTTTTTGCCGTACGATAACACCAGCGAACACACCTTCTGCGGCCGCAGTGTGTGAACATGATAAACTTTGTTCTGGCCTTGTTTACTCAGCCATCCTGCCAAAGACGCCGCATGGGTGCATTCCTGTGTCAGCAGCACAATGTTGCGCCCAGCGGCGGCGGCGCCTCGCTTTGATGTTGGTGATTGTTTGGTGGTTTTTTTTGCTGCAGGAGCCATGGAAAAATTCTTCTGTTAGAGCATCCAGTCAACGTGATGCGTCAGACGCCATTTCCAGCACAAATGTGCCAGCCGCTCAAGCAAATATTCTTCCCCCACACTCAGGGTCGTTTGCTCATGAAAAAATTCATAAGGCCAGCCGCACGCGCGCACGCTTCTTAAGTTCGGCTGATGCGTGATGATCACTGGCAGAAAATTTTTCTTTTTTTTCTGCAAAAGTTTCAAATGTGTCACAGTTTGTTCATGATGTTCGGCATTCAAGCCAAACATAAAAACGCCCACGCGATAGAGAAAGAGCGATTGTTCAGGCGCCAAGCAGCCCGCGGCGCACACATCAATCTGCTGCTGGGTTTCAGTCACGGCGGGGTCATAAACCTTCAGCGTCATTTCTGTAAACAGCGGGCGATCGGCCAAAATTTTTCGCGCAACCACAACCAATGGCGATACTACCTTAGATGATTTTTTTGCCATGAGGAAAGATGGTTTATCAAGCATTCAGCGCATCCACGATATGTGATGCCAAACGCGCAGCCCCTTGCTGCTTGATCAGATCAGCCGGCGCATAAGCGCGGCGCACTGTTTCATATCTCTCAATAATGCTGGCAAGCGACGAAAGACAATCTTTGCGGCACAATCCCGCCCATCCCTGTTGAAGGGCAAATGTCGCGCGCGCCAGCTGGTCATCCATTCTGGCATGTTCATTAGGAACAAAAATGGTGGGCGTGCGCGTGGCCATCAGCTCATGAAAGCTGTTGTATCCTGCGGCACTAATGGCCAGATCAAACCCGCTGAACAGCGGCCTGAACGGATAATGACGAATAACCGAAAGATCACGAGGATAACGCGCGGCCTTGGCAATCATCCATTCGGCCAACACGGGCACATAACCTGCTTTTTTTACCTGCGCCAACACAAGTTTTAAGACGGCCTGGTGATCATCAAAATAATCGCCGCCCAGCATCAGCAGGGCATATTTTTTATTTTTATTTAATCCAAGTTTTTTGCGCACCTTGGTGCGCGACATCAACGTTTCATCAGACATGATGGGGGATGTTTGATGCTGCACAGAAGGCGGCACAAATTTTTTGCTGGCATTTTTTGTGGGGCCGGCATCGCAACGTCCGGCCCACTCTCCGGGCTCCAGCACAGCATCACACCACGCCTGCTGGGCCAGCGGAGAAGGCTCGGTGTGCCTTTGCCACATGCCGCGACGCAGCCAAAGCAGCCTAATCTCTGGCCTTTGGGCAAGCGCCATCATCAACGCAGACGGCAGCACATTGCCATCATACAGCACAGCGCACGATTGCGTGACATCTAAAACCGCGCGAATATCGGTGGCCTGAAGCAGCTGCCCAATGTGCTCGCGCACGCCCAGATATTTCAAGGAAGGAATATGAAAAACCAAATATCCCTTGTTCGCCACAGGCTCGATCGCGGCAGAATAATTCATAAAAATACTTCGAAATTTATTTTTGCCCGCATCCGCAATGGCCAAAAGCCGCGTAAGATGCCCCATGCCCACGCCGTTACTGGCCATCAACATCACCGTGGGTTGAGTGTTGGGCAAACGGCCGGCGGGTTTTGCTTTCTCCACCTTCCCCGCCGAAGAAAGACCAAGCGTTTTTCTAAATTCTTTGACCGAATGGGTGGGGTGCAGTTTTAACAAAGCGGCCGTTGTGGTGCCTTTTTTCTTTTGGCCCAGTTTGGATGGCAACAAGACACCCGGCACGGTGTTTCTCAAATCATCTGGCACGACGCATTGAACGCCATGGCGCAGCGCGCCATAGAGCATTCGGCGCGATAAACCAATTTTTTTGGGGTAATCATACAGCACCGCATGCTGGCTGCGCCTTAGCGCCCGCTCAGGAGAAATGAGAGGGCTGTGTATCCATGCCATCTGCGCGGTGTTGATTTTTTTGGGCTGATCCGGGCAGATAAGCCGCACGTGCCTTGAAAATTTCTGCCACGCCACCAGGCATTTTTTTTCAACAACGCTGCCCGATATGGCCAACAGTGGCCATGGTTTCTTTTGAATGGTTGTTTTGGTTTCTTTCAGCGGCCATAGAAGATTTTTCTTGGCCAGCCTGCCGCGGCCGCCCTTAATCTTCTGCAAAATCTTCCGCGTGGCCTGACAGGCAGGGTAGATGGGGCAGGGCTGCGCAAGGCTTTCAAGTTGCCTTAAAAGCTCGGCCACATAACGCGCAAAATGTTTTTGGCTTTCAAAATCTAAAATATCAAGGGCGATGGCCAGTTCTCGGCCATTCAGGCCTTCACACAACCGCTGCACAGGCAGCGCGTGCTGAGGCACAGGGCTGGCCAGCAAGAGAACATGGGTGCTCTCTGCAGCATCTGGATGATGGACGATTTTCTCAAATGCTGCCTTTGGAGCAAGCCAAAGGCTCACTTCTGAAAAAATGGAATGATCTAAAAGAAAAGACTCAGGAAAATCAGCGAGTTTAGTATCATCCCACGACGCAAGACACCAAACTTTGGCAGACTTGCGTCGTGGCAATGGAGATTAACCAGTGTAGGCGTTATTTGTCTCGTCGCCTTCTTCTCGGGCCAACTGAATGGTTCTGCCCATGGCGTCTTCAATGCGTTGTTGCACAGAGTCGGCATACTGACGGCCACCGTCCATAAAGGCTTGCGAAACAACTTCAGGGGCCACATCGGGGATGGTGGAGCCAAAGCGATCAGCAATTTCTTGCAGCGCCGCCAACAAATCTGGTCCAGCCAGATCAGTTGAGGCAACCGCGCCCGCGAAATCGGCCATGGTGGCACCGCGCGATTGAAATTGTGTTAGCAGTCTTTCCCAGACAACCGACATGTCTGTGCCGCTGTTCTTGGCAGCTGCCGTATAGGCTGAAAGAATCTCTTGCGACATCGTGCTAGAGGTTGCAGCTACATTTTTGAAGAGTGGCGAGACGCTGTCATTTTGAAGATGACCCGTCATCATCGCGGCATCGGCAACTTTCGCACCGGTACCTGAGATCAACGCCACCGAGCTGAGTGTGGCGAGTAGTTTGAGTAGTTTATTCATGGCTTTCTCCGTTGTTTATCCCTTAAAATCTGAACTCGGCACCCATGCGACCAACATGGGTTGCATAGTCTCGTGTTGCAGCGTTACTCTCGTTGTTCGCATACTCGTAGCCTGCAAGCAAGAAGATTCTTTTAAAAACTTCATAATCAGCACCGAAGCCGATGGTCATCAGGTCGTCAACACGCTCTTTTGCCGCAACACCGGTGGCGTTCTCATACTCATCACTCGCAAACTTAACAGAGCCATTTAAGGTTAACGGCTCCATCGCCTGATAGGTCAGCTTGGTGCTGACAACATCACGAAGACGGAACGAATGAGTCGCCGCTGTCGCTTCTGCAATCGAACGACGGTAGGTGGCAAGGAAGTTCACATCTTCCGATATGTCCCAATCCGCCTGAGCCATGGCCGCAACCGTATCAGCGTCACGCAGGTTTGCCGCGTCATATTCTTGGCCAAGATAGCCCGCACCGGCCTCCAGCCTGACATTCTCAGTGGGGCGGAAAAGGACGCCGACAATCGATTCAATGCCCGATGAGTCACGCTTCACAAAACCAGCCACAGTTTTGTCATACTCGCGCCAGTTGCCCATGGTGCGATTAAACACCTGCCACTGCGCATCAATATCATAGCCTATGCGCGCGCCGGCTTCATATTCTGTGCGGTCACGCTGATCTTGCGTATTGGTCAGACCATTCAGCTGACGTGTGTTGCGAAAATCAAGGTTTGTGATTTCTACAAGCGGATCAATCGACCATTGCGCCTGTCTGATTTCAAGACCAGCCCGGCCCGATGTTTCCCAGTAACGTACGGGGCTTTTGGCAACAGCCGTGGGATCGGTCAAGCTTTCACCGCGGTTGACGTGGCGCTGGCGATATTCAGCCGAGAGAAACGCCTTCACAGCCTGTGAGATACGGCCTTCAACATCACCCATCACGTTAAAATTGGTGCGATCATCGCGGGGGCTATCAACATACCATTCATGCTCAACACCGCCGCCCACTGTGGCTTTGCCGGCTTTGAACTCTTTTGTCAGCGCAACATCACCACCCATGTTCTGGATGAAGTGACCTTGAGGGTTTTTATCCTGATCAAAAATGTTGCTGTCATACCGGGTGGATGTTCCGGCTTTACCCTGAAGGGTCATGTTGTCACCCACCTCCACCGCTGCGAGAGCTGAAGAAGAGAGGAAGAATGCGCTGAGCGCGACGAGCTTTGCGAAAGGTTTTTGTTTCATAGGGGCAAGATACACACATCTGCCCCTTGGTCAACAGGCCCATCAAATATTTTTTAAGTATTCCAGAAAGCTGGCTTTTTAGTCACACTTTTTTTGGTTTGCTCGCATCCTGTTTTGGCCGCCCCCCCTGCGGTTTGGCGGCTTTTTATGTTGCCAACCACACAGGCAGCAAATCTTGCTGAATAACATCGGCCCAGCTGGGGCGATGATCGTCAATATCGCGCCTGGCGGCCAGGCCGATGGCTTCCAATACCTTGGGTTGCGCTGCAAATCGGCCTATTTCAGCCGCCCATGTGGGGGGCAAAACATCGGGCAGAAGCACCGCATCGTGGCCAGAGCGGGCCACATACAGCGCGCTGCCCGATGCCAGCAAACAGGGCAGGCCGCTGGCCTTGGCCTCCAGCACCACATTGGGGGTGATCTCGTGCACGGCGGGGAACAGAAAAATATCGGCGCTGGCATAGGTTTTGGCCAGTTCCTTGCCCTCAATCATGCCGGGAAGCGTGATGTGAGGGCCAAGTTTTTGGCGCAGCGCCCCAGCCTCGGCCCCCTGCCCCACCGCCAGCCAATGCACGGCCAGCCCGTTATCGCGCGCGATTCGCACCGAATCGGCCACCACATGAATGTTTTTACTGGCATCCAGCCGCCCAACCGACAGCAGAATGGTGTGATGATCTGGCAATCTAAACCGCTGCCTCAGCCAGGCCTGATCACGGCGCGCGGGGTTGAAAAACTCCTTATCAATCCCGCGACGGAGATAAGAGGATGAGCGCAGGCCGTGCCGCGCGGGCGCGGGCATAGGGCCGGCCACAGGCCCGTGCCACACATGGCGGCATTTCTTCAAGTGATTTTGCAACTGTTGATCTTTATTTTTTCCTGATTTTTCAGGCATTTGCACAAAATCATTCAACCATTTATTCAAGCCAAAAAACCCTAAATGACTGTCAATCAACTGTCGGGTAAAAATGCGCGTGTAATTGGGCGTATCGGTGTGGATGGAATGCACAAGCGGAATGTGATGTTTGGCGGCAACCTTTTCGGCCGTTTGGGCCATGCAGAAAAAAGCATCGGTGGTGTGAATAACCTGCGCCTTCACCAGCATGGCGGCCAATGCGGGGTGCCAGCCCGCCAAATCGGTTTCTGAGGGCATGGCGCGTAAAAAAGGCAGGTGATGCGATGACAACACAGGCGGCAGGCCAATGATTCGCACCTTGTCTGAGAGCGATTCTTCGCTCCTTTGCCGCGCCATGGTGATGAGGGTGAGATCGACCGGAAGATCAGGCCTCGCAGCGGCGGTGGCGGCAAACTTCTCCCACACGCGCATGTGGCCGCCCCGCGTCTCATCACGCGGCAGATCGATAAGGACGAAAACCTTTTTCAACACCCTAGAATCCATCTCTTGCGCGCGCATCTTCCGTTTCATCAATCGTCATCCCCGCGGAGGCGGGGATCTCAGGCGGCAATCACAAACCCAACAGCTTCTTGGGTGGCCCTAAATTCCCGCTTTCGCGGGAATGACGCCGTTCTTTTGTTGATATTGCTTGAAATTTTATTGGTCCTGAACCTATTGCGCTTATCTTAATTAGGCCGCCTGTGCCAGCATGGGTGTGGCCACGGCCACCAGTTCGCGCACAGCCTTCACCGAGTGGTCAACCATGGCTTTTTCTTCGGCGTTCAATTGCATCTCGATGATTTTTTCAACGCCGCCCGCGCCAATTTGCACCGGCACGCCCACATACAGGTCTTTAATGCCATATTGTCCCGTCAGCCATGCCGCGCAGGGCAATACACGTTTTTGATCTTTCAAATAGCTTTCAGCCATGGCAATGGCCGAGGCCGCGGGCGCATAGAAGGCCGAGCCGTTGCCCAGCAACTTCACAATCTCGCCGCCGCCATCACGCGTGCGTTGAACGATGTGATCGAGCCGCTCTTGAGAAATTTTGCCCTGAGCCACCAGTTCGGTCAGCGGCACGCCAGCAATGGTGGAATAACGCACCAGCGGCACCATGGTATCACCATGACCGCCCATCACGCAGGCATAAACTTCTTCGGGCGAAACCCTAAACTCATCGGCCAAAAAGTGGCGGAAACGCGCGCTATCCAGCACGCCCGCCATGCCCACCACACGGTGCGGCGCAAAGCCTGTGACTTGCTGCATAATCCACACCATCACATCCAGCGGGTTTGTCACCACAATCACAAACGCGTTTGGCGCGTGCTTTTTAATTTCCGATCCTGCGGCCTGAATAATTTTGGTGTTGGTGGCCACCAAATCATCGCGGCTCATGCCCGGTTTGCGCGGCAGGCCTGCCGTGACAATCACCACATCGGCGCCGGCAATGGCGGCATAATCGGCCCCGCCTGTCAGGGTGGCGTTATACCCATCGACCGTCACCGCCTGCGATAAATCCAGCGCTTTGCCTTTGGCTGTGCCTTCGGCGATATCAATCAGCACCACATCGCCCAGTTCTTTTTGCGCGCACAAAAGGGCCAGCGTGCCCCCAATTTGCCCCGCACCCACCAAAGCGATTTTACGACGTGCCATCGACGACTCCTGTGATCAAGTTGATTCTCAGAACGTTTTAATGCGAAAGCGCCCCCCCAGCAAGCAACCGGCTTATTCATCCTTTTGCAGGGCGCGGGCGAAATGAATATCGCGCGACGAAACACCACCGCAATCGTGCGTGGTCAACATCAGGGTCACTTGGCCATAGCTGTTAAAAATATCGGGGTGATGGTTGTGCGCCTCGGCCAGGGCCGCGACGTGAGATAAAAAAGCCCAGGCTTCGGCAAAATTCTTAAACTGCCAGGTGCGCGAAAGTTTCTGCGCATCGCTGTCATATCGCCACTGGGGAACATCGCGCATCGCTGCGTCAATCTCATCGGCCGAGAGGGGTGTTATTGCCATTTCATTCTCACTTTGGCACACTTGGCGCATGGAACAAACCCTTGCAACCTTCCCTTATGCTTACACTGGCCTTGTCACCCTGGCGGCCGTGCTGATGAAATTTGTCTTTGCGTGGAATGTGGGCCAGGCGCGCCGCAAACACGGTGTGGCCCCGCCGCTGACCCACGGGCCTGATGAATTTAACCGCGTGCTGCGCGTGCAATCCAACACCACCGAGCAGATGATTATTTTTCTGCCTGTCCTGTGGCTTGTGGCCGTTGTGAACAGCGATACGGTGGCGGCCAGCCTTGGCCTTGTGTGGGTGCTGGCGCGCATTTGGTATGCTTTTGGCTATCTGGCCGGCGATGGCAAGCGCATGCCAGGTTTTCTGATTAACATCGTAGTGTCTTCCATTCTGTTTGTTTACGCCGCGTGGGGTTTGCTGGCCCAGGTGATGGGCTGATTTTACCGCCCTGCCCCGCATGAAAATTCTGTTTGTCTATAAAACCTGCTTCACTGAAAGTTTTGGCGGCATCGAGCAATTTTTACACCAACTGGCCTTGCCGCTGGCGGCCAACGGCCATCATGTCACCATTCTGACGCTTGCCGATATCAAAGAGAGCAATGAGTTGACGGTGGCCAACGTGCGCGTGGTGCGCTGTCCCATTTCTTTGTCTATTTCATCGAACAGCATCTCGCTTAAAGCGCTGGGCATTTTTAGGCAGATGGCCGCGCAGCACGATGTTGTGCATTTCAATTATCCGTGGCCGTGGGGCGATGTTTTATCGCTGCTGCTGCCCCACAATAAACCTTATATCGTCAGCTATCACAGCGATATTGTGCGGCAAAAGGTGTTGCGTTTTGTCTATTGGCCGCTGGAGCAGGTTTTTCTGGCACGCGCCCGCGCCCTTGTGGCCACCTCGCCCGCGTATGCCGAAACCAGCGCGAACCTGAACAACCATCGGCACAAAACACACGTGGTGCCCATTGGTTTGGCCGATCAATCTCAAACCCCTGTGCCAGAATCTGTGATGACCCACTGGCGCGCGGTGACGCATCATAAAAAATTTTTCCTGTTTGTGGGCGCGCTGCGATATTATAAAGGCCTGCACATTGTGCTGGAGGCCCTGAAAGATCACGATTGGCCGGTGGTGATTGCGGGCACAGGCCCCGAAGAAAAAAAACTGAAAGCGCGTGCGGCGCAGCTGGGCTTAAAAAACATCGTGTGGGCCGGGAAAATAACCGATGATGATAAGTGGGCGCTGCTGCGGTTGTGTCATGCGTTTGTGTTTCCATCGCACCTGCGGTCAGAGGCGTTTGGCATTTCGCTGCTGGAAGCCGCCATGGCCGGTAAACCGATGATCAGCGCCGAACTTGGCACCGGCACCAGCTATATCAACGCGCACAACGAAACGGGTCTTGTTGTGCCGGCGGGTGATGCCGGCGGTCTGGCACAGGCCATGCAAAAAGTTTTTGATGACGATATTTTTGCGCACGACTGCGGAACCAAAGCGCGCGCGCGATATAAAAATCTTTTTACAGCTGATGCGATGGTCAAGTCATTTGAAAAAATTTATGGTCAGGCCCATCACGCGTAAAGCGGGCCGGTGAGGATGCGATGAATTTCCTTGGCCAGTTCCTTGGCCAGGCGCGCACGCTGTGTTTTGCTGGCCAGCATCGTGGCATCTTGCGTGTTACTTAAAAAACCGCTTTCCAGCAGCACCGATGGCACATCGGGCGCGCGCAACACCACAAAATTGGCCGAGCGTATGGGGTTGGTCAGAATGGGCCAATCGCCCGTCATGCCGCGAATAATCCGCTCCTTCACGCCCGCCGAGAGTTGCCGCGTGCGCTTGGTGGTCAGATCAAGCAAAATGGCCGCCACTTCGGGGTCAACATAATCGGGCAAGGTTTTTTGTTCTGGCTCGGCCTTAATTTCCTGCTCGACCAGCGATTTGGTCAAATCATCTGATGCGCGATCAGAAAGAGAATAAACCGAAAGCCCGCGCGCCTTGGGGTTGGGTGCGCTATCGGCATGAATAGATACAAACAAATCGGCCCCCAGCGCGCGCGCAAATTTTACCCGATCCTGCAAAGGAACAAACGTATCGGTCTCACGCGTCAGGCGCACCTGAATTTTCTCCTGCCCCCGCAGCAGGTTGGCCAGGCGCAACCCCAAATCCAGCGTAATGGTTTTCTCTAAAACACCATTCCGCCCTATGGCGCCTGGGTCTTTACCGCCGTGACCGGGGTCGAGCACCAAAAGCCTTGGCGGGCGCGGTTTTCGGGGGGGGAGCGGCACGTTGGCGATGGCCGGCGAGGCCACGCACACCAGGCCAAGGCCCAGCATGCCGCCCAGCATTTCTCTGCGTGTCAACAATTCCTGCCAGCGATTCATGCCCTCATCATAGTGCATTTTTGATGATGGGTCAGTGTTGAAAAATTCGCCGCCTGTGGGGTGCGGCACGGGGTGGCGTTCGATAAAATTTATGATAATTGCTGCGCAACATGGTGAAGATGTTTTATTCATCAACGCGCATGAACCAACGCGTATGCGATATATTTAACGACATTTCAACAGCGCTTAGCATAATAACAACATGCACTCGTTTTCAGATATGATAGATGCTACCGCCCTTCACCGCAGTCGCGTGCTGATCATCGATGATGATCCGCTGTACCTAGAGCTGTTAGAAAAACTTCTGGGCAAAATGGGCGTGGGGCAAATTATTGTGGCCAGCAATGGCGATGAAGGAATTTTGCTGGCGCATGAACATCAGCCAGAATTAATTTTGCTAGATATTTTGATGCCCGGCATAGATGGGTTCGAGGTGTGCCGCCAACTGCGGGCCGATCCTGCTTTTGCCAACACATCCATCCTTATTCAAACCGCCCTGCAAGATGAGCACGAGCGTGTGAAATGTTTTGATGTGGGTGGGAACGATGTGGTCAGCAAGCCGCTTTCAGTGCCCGAATTCAGCGCGCGTGTGAAAAATCATTTGAAGCAGGCGGTGCAGACACGCACGCTGTACGATTTTCAGCAGCGCATGAATATTCATCTGAACATGGCGCGCGGTTTTATGTCCAGCCTGCCGCCCACGCTGATGGCCGCACAAAAAGCGGCGAAAAAATTTGGCATGACGTTCGATCTTGCGCAACATTCAGGCGATGATGTGCCCAGCTGCGTGTGGTATATGAATGAGTTGAACGAGGCGCAGCTGCTGTTTGTTCTGGTGTCGGCGTCGGCCCCTGGGCTTTCGGGCGCGCTTGGCATTTTACGCATCGATGGTTTGCTGCGCGAGTTGATCCCCCACACCAAAACCCCAGGCGATTTGATTGCCCAGCTTGATCAGCGGCTGGGACAAACGCCCGATAACGCCATTTTTGTGGGCATATCGGCCTTGATGCTGCAGAAGGAGAGCGATGTCATCACCTATGCTGTGGCCGGACATCCTGCGCCGCTGATTGTGAAAAAAGACGGCGCCACCAGTTTGGGCGCGGGGTTGCCGCCTTTGGGCAGCGGCCTCATTAACGGGCAAAACCAGACGTGGAAAAAATCGAAAGACGAAACAATGATGGTGCACACCGCGGGCCTTCACCTGCACCAAGAGCAAAACGCCCAGCGGCTTTTGGCCCTGCATCAGGCCCAGCAGCTGACAGCACACGCCTGCATCACCATCATGCAACACGACACAGAAGAATGTACGCTGGCGTTGATACGGTGATGAGTTCAGGCCATCCTTCAACAGGAATAGAAAAAAACTGAAGCCCCTGCGAAAGCAGGGGCCCATCACACATCGGTTTTCTTTGATGGTGCCTTCAGGTGATGGGTGCCTGCCTCCGCAGGCACTGCAGTATTCTTTCTACTCTTTCAATAAAACGTGCACCTAAACAAAAAGCTGTTTGGGTTTTGTGGCCTTCACCCACCACACCACCAGCAACCGCGTGACCATAATGGCCGTAAACATGCTGGTGAGAGTGCCAATAGACAGCGTGATGCCAAACCCTTTAATAGGCCCGCTGCCCAGCGCGAACAAAAGCACCGAAGCGATCAGGTTGGTCACGTTCGCATCAATCACCGCCGACAGGGCATTGCTGTAACCGGCATCCAGTGCGGCAAAAACCGTGCGCCCGTTGCGAATTTCTTCGCGGATCCGCTCAAAAATCAGTACATTCGCATCCACCGCCGTGCCAATAATCAGCACAATGCCCGCAATGCCGGGCAGGGTCAGGCTGGCCCCCAAAACCGAGAGCAGCGCAAAAATCATGGCGATGTTAATCAGCAGGGCAATGTTGGCAAACAACCCAAACAATTTATATCGGCCCAACATCAGCGCCAGCACCAGCACAAGGCCAGCCAGCGCAGAGAGCCGGCCCGCTTCCACTGAATCAGCGCCAAGGCCGGGGCCTACCGTACGTTCCTCAATCACCTGAATGGGGGCGGGCAAGGCGCCAGCGCGCAGCAAAATGGCCAGCTCGTTCGCGCTTTCGGCGGTAAAGTTGCCCGAAATGACGCCGCTGCCGCCCAAGATGGGCTCACGAATAACGGGCGCGCTGATCACTTTGTTATCCAGCACAATGGCAAACTGCTTGCCCACGTTGTTGCGCGTCACCTCGCCAAATTTTTTGGCCCCCAAACTATCAAACGCAAACGCAACTACGGGCGCCCCTTGCTGATAGCTGACAGCGGCCGAGGTCAGCTGATCGCCCCCCAGCATCACGCGCCTGTTCACGGCATGATACCCCCCTTCGCGCTCGACATCGGGCAACGCTTCAAACCCTGCGGGCGCGCGGCCCATGGCCAGATCATTCGGGTTGGCGGTGTCATCGACCAAGCGGAAGGTCAGCTTGGCCGTTTGCCCCAAAAGCCGCTTGAAGGTCGATGGATCATCCACCCCCGGTAGCTGCACCATAATGCGGTCATCGCCCTGGCGCTGAATAGTGGGTTCGCGCGTGCCCGTTTCATCGATACGCCTGCGCACAATTTCAATCGATTGTTCCAACGCCTGCTGCCTACGGGTTAACGCCGATTCTTTACGAAATGAAAGGCTTATACGCCTGTCTTCAGAGATCACATTAAATTCTTGACGCAGATCGGCCAGCGCTTGTTGCGCTTTCTCCATCTGGCCCGATTCGGTGATGATCACGCTCACCGTGCCCGATGCCTGACGCAAATCGGTATATTTAATTTTAGCATCGCGCAGGCGGCGGCGTACATCATCCACCATCGTGTCCAGCGCATCGTTCAGCACGGCCTCTGTCTGCACCGCCAGCAGCAAGTGGGCGCCGCCCCGCAAATCCAACCCAAGGCTGACCGCCTGCTGCGGAAACCAGCTGGGCATTTTCTGCATCCACACCAACGCCGAGTTTGGCAAAATATTGGGCAGCGCATACAGCAGCGCCCAAAGCGATAGAAGAATAATCAGCCCCTGCTGGCCGCGGCCCAGATTAATCATTCCCAGCATGGTTATTTCTTCTCAATGGCCTTGGGCGATGGTTGGTTATTGTTCGCAGGCTCGGTTTTTGATAGCACATCCTGCACATGCGCGCGCGCCAGCTTAATGTGCACGCCCTCGGCAATATCAACCACCAGATAATCATCGCCATCCAGTTTATGGATGGTGCCCACAATGCCGCCCGATGTGACGATTTTATCGCCCCTGCGCAGGTTATCCAGCATGGTTTTATGCTCTTTCATTTTCTTTTGCTGCGGGCGCAGAAGCAGAAAATAGAAAACGATCAGAATAAAAAACAGCGGCATAAACTGCATCAGCATATCCTGCCCTGTGG
>RFNS01000294.1 GCA_009927055.1 Alphaproteobacteria bacterium
GGCTGAAAGAAGGGGTGATGGCCATGGTGGGTGGAACATTGCCCGCTGCGACAAAAGATGAAATGGCACGACATGATCTGTTAAGCGCCAGCGAGGCAATAACCCCCGGAAAACCCCATACGTCCATCCGCCGTGGTACCCTTTTTTGGGCAAGGTTGCCACGTTACTATGAAAATGTTGTTGAAGATAACCCCAGGCTTTTGCTGGCCCTCACTAACCCCCTTGGTGGATATGTGGTGGCCTTGGCTGTGTTTGGTCGGCCCGCAGACCACGCGATGAAAAGTGTGACGTTTATGGCGAACAATGGTCGGGCACATTGCATCAATAATACCCCTATCCACATCGATATCACGTCTCGTCCGTATAGCTTAAAATCGTCTGATCCCATTCAACAACAATTGACGGGTGAATTGTGGAAGCAACTTGCGGCTGATTTGGTTGATATTGTTGGGACCAAAATAGATCCAGCCGTGTACCAGCAACGTCTGCACCGCTGGATTGGTAACGGTGATCAGTGGCCTGTGCTGGGTGATGTGCAGCCGCAGCCCGTGAGGGGCAACAGGCCACCCCATCGGGCTTCTCAACAATCTCCCTCCAGCGCAAAATAATCACCGCGGCAGCTGAATAACGGCGCGGAGGCCGCCCGTGGGGCTGTTGTGCAGCAACACATCGCCGCCCTGGGCGCGGGCAATATCGCGCGCGATGGTCAGGCCCAGGCCCACACTGCTGCTGGTGGCGGTGCGCGCGGTATCCAGCCGCGTGAAGGGCCTGAAGACTTCATCGCGTTGATGCAGCGGAATGCCCGGCCCGTCATCATCGACCATCACCATCACCTGCTGATCGTTCAAGGCCATATGCACATGAATGTTTTTGCCAAACCGCGTGGCGTTAGAGATGAGGTTGTTCAGGCACCGCCGCAAGGCCTGCGGCCGCAGCGACAGCCACACACTCTCGAACCCTTCCCATATCAGGGTGGCATGCTGGCGCTGGGCCTGGGCCACCACATCGGCCACCAGGGCGGTGAGATCGGTTTGAATGGCGGTCTCGGCCCCCTCGCCGCGCGCAAAGGCCAGATAGGCTTCCAGCATCGCGGTCATCTCGGCGACATCTTTTTTCAGGCCATCAATTTCGGGGCTGGCGGGCAGCAGGGCCAGCTCGAGCTTCATGCGCGTCAGCGGCGTGCGCAAATCATGGCTGACGCCCGATAGCATTTCCATGCGCTGGCTGATTTGCCGGCGCAGCCTTTCACGCATAATCAGCAGGGCTTTGGCGGCCTGCCGAACTTCCAACGCGCCTTCGGGTTTGAAACCCGGTAAATCCAGCCCCTTGCCAAAGGCGGTGGCCGCCTGCGCCAGACGCCGGATGGGCCGCACCTGATTGCGCATAAACACCACACTGATGGCGGTGAAAAAAATGGCCGAACCAATCATGATAAAAATAAAAACTTCGGTGGTGGGGGTGTAAATGCGCCGCTCGGGCGAAATGATTTTCAACACGCCATCGGGCAACTGCACATAGATGGCAAAAAAATTATCAGATAATTTGCGATCGACAGCGAAGGGATAGGTTAAGCGATCGTGCAGGGCGTGCTCTAGCGCTTGTTGCAGTGGGGCGAGCCACGGCCGCTTGAGGGATGGGATTTTTCCCTGAGGCGAAAATTTTAATTCAAGATCAAGGTGGCGGGCCGCCTGCATGACCATATCATCACTCAGACCGCCATCGTGGATCATCTCAACCAGAAAACCCACATCGCCCGCCACGGCATAGGTCAGGCGGTGGGTCACATTCTGCCAGTGGCGCTTGAAAAAAACATAAGTGGCGGCCAGTTGCGCCAGCAGCACAGGCACAAGCAAAATAAGCAGCGCGCGCGAAAACAGCGTGCGCGGCAGCCACGCCCTCAGCCAGTTTTTTTTCATCTGCCGCGCGATCATGATGATGTCTCTGGCAGCAGCATGTAACCTTCACCGCGCACGGTCAGCAAATAGCGCGGCTGGCTTGGGTCGGCCTCAATGCGGCGGCGCAGGCGCGCCACCTGCACATCAATCGTGCGGCCACCTACCGGAACTTTGCTCAGTTCGGCCAGCTCATCACGCGAAACGGTTTGCCCCGCGCGCGCGGCCAGAACGCCCAGCAAACGGCCTTCCATATCGGTTAATTTCAGGCGCTCGGCGCCGCGCACCAACTCATCGCGGCCCTTTTCATAACGCCATCCACCAAAATGAATCACAGCCGCCGATGTATCGGCCTGTTGCGTGCGCCGAATAATGGCCTGAATGCGCAGCAGCAGTTCTTCCGGCTCAAATGGTTTGGTCAAATAATCATCGGCGCCGCTTTTCAGGCCGGCAATGCGATCATCGCCTTCGCTCTTGGCCGTCAGCAGCAAAATGGGCAGGCGCGCCAGCGCGTTTTTTTCGGCGCGCAGGTTTTTGGCAAACTGCAAGCCATCTTCGCCCGGCATCATAATATCGAGCACCATCAAATCGAACTGAAAATGTTTCAGCACATCGCGCGCGGCGGCGGCGCTTTCGGCGGTCATGACCACATGACGATGTTCATGCAGGTATCGCCCCAAAAGTTCGCGCAGACGCACGTCATCATCGACAACAAGAATATGGGGTTGCGCGGCTAAACCATGCATCAAGGCCTTATGCCCCATGGGGCACAACGGCGCAACCAGCAGGAGGGGGCAGAGGTGCGGCGGGGGGCGTGGGCGTGCAAGAGCGCGCACCACAAAACGCCGAGGGGCCGTAGAGCAGAAACGATAAATCGGCCCAGAAATGTTCAGCATTACGGGCGCAGGGCGGGCGGTGTGTGGCCATGACCTGCGCCATGGTCGCCGCCCCCAGGAGATGGTCAACAGGCATGATATTCCCCCGTTTTGCTGAGTCCTGATGATTATAATGATAATCATTATCATTTGCAAATCGCCGAGAGTGGCCTCTTTTTTTGTGTCCAGGCCTGTTGATTGAATGGCGTGTTCATCCTTCTTTGGTGTTATTCCGGCGATCGCCGGAATCTACGGCCGGAATCTACGGGTAGAAGGTGATGCAGCGGTTCAGAAAAAGACACTGTTGTGCCCGCCCCCGCCTGCGCGAGGGTAAACGCCAGCAGGCACCCATCGCCCGCATGAAACGCTCAAAACAACGTATGTGTGATGGGCCCCTGCCTTCGCAGGGGCGTCAGTTTTTTTCTAATGCGGGCCAAAAATGGTGGGTGTAACAGGGATTGAACTGAATGGCTTTGTTGGCGAGGGCGCGAGCCTACAAAACATTCACCCCGTGCCCGACACGGGGCCCAAAAATGGTGGGTGTAACAGGGATTGAACCTGTGGCCCCTACCATGTCAAGGTAGTGCTCTCCCGCTGAGCTATACACCCATAGGCCCTGAATTGGCATTGCGCGCCAGAAATGTCAATTTGAAAACATGGATTCGATTGTCCCCGCCTACATTCCCGCCCGTTTTAATGGTTTGATCCTGGTGGGCGAGGCGCCGGGTGCCGAGGAGGCGCGCCAGGGCAAACCCTTTGTGGGGCGCAGCGGACAGTTGCTGAACGATCAGTTGAAGGCTGTGGGCATCGATCGCGCTCAGTGTGTGGTGGCCAATGTCTTCAGGGTTCAGCCACCTAAAAACAATGTGGGTTTTTTCTTTTCATCGCGCCGCGCGGCGGTGGCGGCGGGCCAAGCCCTGGCCGATGACCTGCCCCCCTTTGGCAGCGCGCGTCTGTTAGCGGCATGGCGGGGCGAGTTGATGGCGCTGGCCGCCACCATTGCTGATTTTCCCCCCAAAACCATCGTGGCCCTTGGCCGCACGCCCCTGTGGGCGCTGACAGGGCAGAACGGATTGCTGCAAAACGTGGGGCAGTTTCTGCCATGCACCCTTGTGAGAGGGGCGCGCGTGCTGGCCACCTATCATCCCAGCTATATTCTGCGCGGCAACTGGAAACTGGTACCCACATGGCAGCAGCATTTTGCCCAGGCGTTGTGATAGGTGATCAATTTTTCTTGGTGAGAGGTTGATTGTCTAGGCTCAGGACGCATGCATCAATAGAGCACTGCTGTGCCTGCGAAAGCAGGCACCCATCACCCAAATGAAACACAAGAGTAACGTATGTGTGATGGGCCCCTGCCTTCGCAGGGGCGTCAGTTTTTTCTGTTCCTTCTTCATGAGTCTTGCCCCAGCAAACCCCTCACCAAGATTTTCTAAGCTTCGCGATACTCGGCTAAGAAAATCTATCCTCTCCCTCAAGGGGAGGGGAAAAATAGTTTGGCTTACTAATGGGCTGATTAAATTGAAACACTGCCGATTTGTGTGACGGACAGCCCCTGGAAATCTTATCAACCAAAGCGTGGGGCGAAGGTGTTCAGGCCAAAATCATCATCAAATTTCGCGCGGCCACGGCTGGGCATGGGGCCGTTTGTTTGAAGGATCAGGCTGGGGTCAAACGGCAGGTTGTGGTTGGCGGCCGCTTTTTGGGCGCGCTGTTCGGGCAGCAATTCGGGCATGATGCCGCTGACGTGATCCAGCGGCGTGCCATCGATGGTGATGCCTTTGCGGGTTTCCATATCGGTGATCAGCCCCACCAGCTTGCAGTTCAGGAAGCTGACATGGCCGCCCGATGTTAATCCGCTCAGCTTCAGGCTGCGGGCTTGAAGGTTTTCAAACGTCACATCCATCATGGTCATGCCCGACCAATCGGCGTTCGCGGCTTCGTTACCGCTGGTGCCCAGATTTTTGATGGTGGCGTTGGGCATGCGCGCGAAGTTGAATTTGGCGCCATGCGCGCTGCCGCCCGAAATCAGCATTTCTCCGCCCCTGACGTATTCAAAGCTGGCGTTGTCCAGCTGGCAGTTGATGAACTTGGCGCCGGCCAGATCGCAGCCATCGAACTTGGTGTTGTATAAATTGCAGTTTTGAAACACCATGCCTTTCAGCGGAATGCCGGTAAAATTCAGGTTGCCCAAATCGGCGCCGGCGATTTTATCGCTGTAAAGTTTCAGCGGATTTTTGTGGGGGTCCAGTTTTCCTGCGCGCACATACTCGATATATTTTTCCACAAACTTGCGCGGGCTCATGTCCAGCAGTTCATCAAGATAGCTTTGATAATTAACGGCGTTGGGGTCTTGGCTTTGGCTGAACTGACGTTTGATGCTTTGGTGAGCGTCGCGCTGGGGGGCGGCGTGGGGGCTCAGGCCTTTCCACAACGTCTCGCCAATGTTCAGTGCTAAACCAGCCATCTCGCTTCCTTGATGAAGAAAGTGTAAGGCCAGGCCGGCTGCCGAAATATTAATTAAGCCATTGATTTTGTTGCATAATTTTTGGATTTGAGATAAATGCGCAGGGTTATTTTGCAAAATACGCGATGAATTTTGAGGCAGTTTTGAAGGGGTTGAAAAAATCTCAAACCTCTTGGGGGCATTGGGTTGAAAATCTCACCAATCCTGAAACGATCTTGGTTAAGGCTGCGTCACCAAGGCCAGCCATTGTTGCTGGAACACGGCTGGCGAAAATGCCTCGGCCCGGCTGCGGCAGGCTTCAGCGCTCACAGTATGGCGATCATCATTAAACGCATCAACCGCCTCGGCCAGCGCTTGGGGTGATCTGTCGGTCAACAGGCGCCCCACCGCGGGTGATGTCACAACATCGGCCGCTCCGCCATGGGCATAGGCCAGCACGGGCGTGCCGCACCCCAGCGCTTCGACCGACAAAATGCCAAAATCCTCGACCGCGGCCTGAATAAAACCACGGGCAAGCCGCAGATGGTGAATAAGGCTGGGGCGATCGAGCGCGCCAAGAATAGAAATATTTTTGGCCCCCGCCGCCAGTTCTTCCAGCGGGGCGCGCATGGGCCCATCGCCCGCCACCACAAGGCGCAGGTGGGGCAGACGCTTGAACGCCTCAATCACCCGCGCGTGTTGTTTATAGGGCACCAGGCGACCCGCGGTGATATAATAATCGTCCTTATCGGTGGCGGGTGACATGTTGGTAAGGTCAACCGGCGGGTGAATAACCCTGGCCGTGCGCCTGTAGAATTTTTGAATGCGCGCGGCGACATAGTGCGAGTTGGCCACAAATTCGTCGGCGCGTTGTCCGGCCAGCGCATCCCACTGACGCAGGTGATGCAGCATGTGGGCGCCAGCGGGGCGCAAAAACGCCGGCAGCGTGGCCAGATATTCGTGCTGCAAATCCCACGCGGCGCGCATGGGCGAGTGCGAATAGACAATATGCCTCTGATGGGGTGCCGTGATGACGCCATGCGCCAGCGCGTGGTGCGAACTGATGATAAGGTCATACGCGCGCAAATCATAATTCTCGACCGTGCTGGGCAGAAACGGCAGCAGCAGAGGAAGATAATGATATACCTGCGGTAAATGCTGCACCCAGCTGGTTTTCACGGGGCGTGATAAGGCGCGTCGGTCGGCAGGCGGCAGGTGGTCAAACAGCGCCCATACATCGGCATTCGGAAAAAGATCAACCAGCGCGGCTACCACGCGCTCTGACCCCGCCCACTCCACCAGCCATTCGTGCACAATGGCGGTTTTCATGGCTACACGGCCTGCGCGGCAAAAACGGCTGATGTTAAAACATCAGAGACTTTGGCCCCCATGGGGACGATTTGAACAGAGTGCGACAAGCCATCGAGCACGGGGCCGATGACCGAACCACCGCCCAGCTGTTGTAAAAGCTTGGCGGCAATGGTGGCCGAGCGCAGCCCCGGCATGACCAGCACGTTGGCGGGGCCAGAGAGGCGGCAGAAGGGATAAAGTTTTTTCATCAGGTCATAATCCAGCGCGATGTCGGCGGTCATTTCGCCATCAAATTCAAAATCGACCTTGCGGGCTGAAAGTGTTTCCAGCGTGCGTGTCACGACATCGGGGTACTCTCGCGATGGTTGCCCAAAATTGACATAAGACAGCAGCGCCACGCGCGGCGTGTGCCCCAGACGCTTCACCCACGCGGCGGTGCGCACGGCAATGTCGGCCAGAGTATCGCTGTCGGGCAATTCGTTCACGGCTGTATCGGACATAAACACCGTGCGGCCATTGGCCATAATCAGCGAGATGCCAATCGCGCTTGAATTTTTTGTGGGCGCAATGACTTCGCCAATATCATTATAGCATGTCATGAATCCGCGCGTCAGGCCTGTGATCATGCCATCGGCCATGCCGCTGGCCACCAGAAGCGCCGAGAAAATATTGCGGTTATGGCGCACCATGCGCAAACAATCGCGCTGAAGATGCCCCTGGCGCTGATGTTGTTGATACAGTTTTTGCGTGAATTGTTCAGTATAGCGCGATGTCAGTGTATCATGAATATCAAACTCGCCAGGATCAATCTGCAGGGCTGCGCATTCTTTGCGAATGGCATCCAGCTGCCCTACCAGCATGGGCACGCCATAACCCGAACGTTTGAATTGCAGCGCGGCCCGAATGGCGCGTTCTTCCTCGCCTTCGGCAAACACCAGGCGGCGCGGGTTGTTGCGCGCCCGCTCAAAAATCAGCTGAAGATGATCGGCGGTGGGATCGAGCCGGCCGCGCAGTTCTTTTTTATATTCTTCAATAATCACAGGTTTGCGGGCCACGCCACTTTTCATGGCGGCTTCGGCCACGGCGGCCGGCACCTCGACAATCAGACGCGGATCAAACGGCACGGGGATAAGATATTCGGGCCCATAGCGCAGCTTGCGCCCGCCATAAGCGGTCGAGACTTCATCGGGCACATCTTCACGCGCCAGCATGGCCAGCGCGCGACTGGCGGCGATTTTCATGGCATCGTTGATGGTGCTGGCCCGCACATCGAGCGCGCCACGGAAAATGTAAGGGAAGCCCAACACATTGTTGATCTGGTTCGCGTAATCAGAACGCCCTGTGGCCACAATGGCATCGCTGCGAACATGTTGGGCTTCTTCGGGCGTAATTTCAGGATCAGGGTTGGCCATGGCAAAGATGATGGGTTTTTTCGCCATGCCTTTCACCATCTCAGGTGTCATGGCCCCTTTGGCAGAAAGGCCCACAAAAATATCGGCGCCTTTCATGGCCTGTTCCAGCGTGCGGTGTTTGGTGGGCACGGCGTGGGCCGATTTCCACTGGTTCATGCCTTCGGTGCGGCCCTGATAAATGACGCCCTTGGTATCGCACATAATAATGTTGGCATGCGGCACGCCCAGCGCCTTGAACAATTCAACACACGCAATGGCCGAGGCGCCGGCCCCATTCACCACCATGCTGATATCTTTCAGCTTCCGCCCTGTCACATCCAGCGCGTTAATCAGCCCCGCACCCGCAATAATGGCTGTGCCGTGCTGATCGTCATGAAAGACAGGAATATCCAAAAGTTCGCGCAGGCGCTGTTCAATAATAAAACAATCGGGCGCTTTGATATCTTCCAGATTAATGCCCCCGAACGACGGCCCCAGAAAACGCACGCAGTTGATAAACTCATTGACATCGCGGGTATCTACTTCCAGATCGATCGAATCGACATCGGCAAAGCGTTTGAACAAAACGGCCTTGCCCTCCATCACGGGTTTGCTGGCCAGCGCGCCTAAATCGCCCAGGCCAAGCACCGCCGTGCCGTTCGAGATGACCGCCACCATATTGCCTTTGGCGGTATAATCGTACGCCGCGGCGGGGTTGGCATGAATGCGCAGACAAGGCACCGCCACGCCCGGCGAGTAGGCCAGCGATAAATCGCGCTGGGTTGTTAGCGGCTTGGTGGCCCTGATCTCCAGCTTGCCGGGCCGGCCGCTGGCGTGCATGTGCAGGGCTTCGTCATCGGTGATGGTTTTGCGGTGATCGTTCATTCTTTACTCTTTGCCGTGGAACGGATTAGTGTCAAACCATGATGCGTCATTTGGCATGCTTCCGCAATGGTTCGGGCGGTTCTCTTGGTTCTCCTTCGGGGGTGTGGCGGCTTGTGCTGCTGGCGATGCTGCTAACATATTCTCCCGCCTTTGCCCAGACATCGGGCACCCTGCTGGGGGCCGAGCAGGAAGGAATTTTTTTCGGCCTGCTGATTGGCATTTTGCTGACCGCCTGCTGCTATTTGTTTTTCACCTATCTGGTGTTTCGCACGCTATCGCAGGTGGCACTCATTGCCATGCTGCTGTCGCTGGTGGTGCACTTAACTATGGCGAATGATACGGCGACCAACTCGATGGGGCTTGCCCAGGTGGTGCGTGAGTATTTAGAGAATATCTCTTACCTGGTTTTCTTCATCGCCTCGCTGGCGTTTACGCTGCTGTTTTTAGAGGTGGAGGAAAATCAGCCCCACTTCAGCAAGCCTTTGGTGGTTGCCATTGGTGTGCAGCTGGTTTTTGTGCTGCTCACCGCGCTGTATGATCGCAAGCTGGTCAATTTCCTGCTGCCCATGATTGGGGCCATCACGATTGGGTTTATCTTGATGGTGGGGCTGTCCGCCCTGCATCAAAACATTCGCGGAAGTCGCGTGCACATTCTGGCCTTCACCATTTTTCTGGTGGGGGGGCTTGCGCGCCCGTTGGTCGATGTGGGCTTTTTCACCAGCACCACAGCCAGCGAAAGCATTATGTATATCGCCTCGGCCGCCTCGGCCATTGTGTTTGCCGTGGTGGTGGCGGGGCAGTTTACAGCCTTGCAAGAAGCAGCCGCCAGGGATTTATCCCACAGTAACGAACGGTTTCAGCTGGCGGCGGCAGGTGCCAATGAAGGCTTGTTCGATTGGAATTTTGAAAGCGGCGAAATTTATTTCTCTGATCGCTATCAGCAAATTTGCGGTGTGCGCCTGCCCCGCAACCGGCAGGGGATTCGGCGCTGGCTGGGGCTGATCGCGCGGCAGGACAGGCAGCGCATCACCCAGCGTTTTCGCAGCGTGCGACGAGAGAAGAACGTGGATATTGTAACGACCGAATATCGCATTCAGCGGCCCGACGGCAAGCGCCGCTGGCTGCAGATGAACGGCGTGCTGTCGCGCAACAGTGTGGGTGAGGTGGTGCGTTTTGTGGGCTCGGTGGGCGATATTACCGCCAAAAAAGTGAACGAAATCGCCCTGAAGGCCAGCGAGCTGCGCTTTAGAAACATTACCGAAGCGCACCCCGTGCCGGTGATGATTGTGCGCCAGGCCGATGGCGCGCTGCTGTACGCCAGCCCGGGCACAGAATCGCTGCTGCGCATGCCACTGGCCAAGGTGGTGCAGAAAAAATTTGTGCAATTTTTTGCCAACACCGCCGATGCCCAAAAATTTTTAGATCAGCTGCAGCATCAATCAACCTTGACGCTGAATGAAATTGCGCTGGTGCTGGGCGATGGTCAGGTGCTGCCCGCCGCCATTTCGGCCCGCGCGATGGATTATCATCAGGAACGCGCGGTGGTGCTGGGCCTTTATGATTTGAGCGAGAGAAAATCGGCCGAGGCGCAAATTGCCAAGCAGCAGGAAGCCTTGCAGCAATCGGAAAAAATGGCGGCGCTGGGGGGGTTGCTGGCCGGCGTGGCGCATGAACTGAACAATCCGCTGTCGGTCATTGTGGGGCAGGCCACGCTGCTGGGCGAGACGGCGGGGGATGACAAAACCAAAAGCAGGGCCGAGAAAATTTTTAAGGCGGCTGAGCGATGCAGCCGTATTGTGAAAAGTTTTCTTTCTATCGCGCGCCGCAAGCCGCCCGAACGCAAGGAAATGCAGCTGAATGATATTGTCCCCAGCGCGCTCGATTTGCTGGCCTATCAAATCAGGCACGAAAATGTGACGCTGGAACAGCAGCTGGCCCCCCATCTGCCGCGCATGATTGGCGATCACGATCAGTTGGTGCAGGTGCTGACCAACCTGGTGCTGAATGCGGTGCAGGCGATGGATGGTTGGAAGGGGCCCAAAAACATCACCATTCGCAGCTGGTACGATGCGGGCGATTATCGCGTGAATTTGGCGGTGTCAGATACGGGGCCGGGCGTGCCCGCGCACATTCGCACCCGTATTTTTGAACCGTTTTTTACAACCAAGGCGCCGGGCACCGGCACGGGCGTGGGGCTTTCGCTGTGCCTGAATATTGTCGAGGCGCACGGCGGCCGCTTGATGCTGGAAGATACCGCGGGCGGCGGCGCCACTTTTGTTTTGTGCATGCCGGTGGCAGAACGTCGCACCAAAGATGCCGCAACAACCGACGATGCGCTGACACAGCCTTTATCGCCGCTAAAAATTCTGCTGGTCGATGACGAGTTGGAACTGGCCCAGACACTGGCCGATATGTTATCGCCCGAAGGTCACAGGTTTGATTTTGCCATCAATGGTCAGATTGCGCTGGAAAAAATGGCCGCCGAGGATTTTGATCTGGTCATCAGCGATTTGCGCATGCCGGTGCTGGATGGCCCCGCCATGCATGCCAAACTGGTGGCGCAGCAATCGCCTTATTTGCAAAAAATTATTTTTGTGACGGGCGATACGCTGACCCCCCATGTGCGCGAATTTATTGAAGGCCAGCAGGTGAGCGTGATTGAAAAACCCTATACGCTGGCCGATATTCGCGCTGCCATGGTGGCGTGTTTGCGGGCCACAGGGCGTTTGGGGCACAATGCCACGGCGGGAGAATCGGGTGTCTAGCAAACCGTTTTTAGTGATCATTGACGATGAAGCCGATATTGGTGACTTGATCACCGATGTGGCGACGCCGCGTGGGTTTGATGTTCAAGCGTTCACGGCGGCCGATGAGGCTTTTCAGGTGCTTGAAAAACATCCACCCCAGCTGATTGTGATGGATTTGATGATGCCGGGAATTGATGGCGTTGAAATGCTGCGTTATCTGGCACAGCACGCCAAAAAATCTAAGCTGTGCCTGATCAGCGGGTCAGATGTGACGGTGCTGAACAGCGCGCGCCGCCTGGCCAGCGCCCACGGGTTGAATGTGATTGCCGTTTTTGAAAAACCGTTAGATATTTTCAAATTGCGCGAGACGTTTGATGATATCGCCAAAGAGTTTGTGGGCTGTTAGACAACATGACGGGCTGGCAGCAAAAGTTTGAAACGCAACTGCGGCAGGCGCTGGCCTGTGCGCCCATGCCGCCCGCAACCTCGGAAAAAATAAAATGTCGGTCGGTTTTTATGTCTGATATCCATCTAGGCACGCCGTTTTGTCAGGCTGAAAGTTTGCTGGAATTTTTATCGCACCTTCGCACCGACAATCTCTATCTGGTGGGCGATGTGTATGATGGCTGGGCGCTGGCGCGCGAGTGGTATTGGCCAGAATCTCACCAGCGGGTGATAGAGGCGTTTTTACAGCTCAAGCGCGCGGGTGTGAATGTTGTTTATGTCACCGGCAATCATGATGAAGCATCGCGCGCCTATACGGGCAAAAATTTTGGCGATGTTCCGGTGGTCGATACGGTTGTGCACATCACGGCCACGGGGCAGCGCATGCTGGTGCTGCACGGCGATCAGTTCGATGATGTGGTGACGCATGCCAAATGGCTGGCCCATGTGGGCGATGTGGCCTATGCCATCAGCATGATGATCAATCAAGGATTTAACGCCGTGCGTCGTGTGTGCGGGTTGCCTTATTGGTCGCTGTCGGCCTTTATGAAAAAAATGGTCAAGCGGCTGGTCAAAATCATCAGCGGATATCGCGCACGCGTGGTGGCGGCGGCCGCCGCGCATAACGCCAGCATGGTGGTGTGCGGCCACGTGCACGATGCGATGTGCCAGCGCATGGGGTCTGTGACCTATTACAACGATGGCGACTGGGTGGAATCGTGTACCGCGCTGGTGGAATGGGAAAACGGCCAGTTTGAATTGATTGATTGGCGAAAACACAAAAGCAGGCTATTGCAAAGCGTATGAGCACAATTTTACTGGTCACCGATGCCTGGCAACCGCAGGTGAATGGCGTTGTTCGCACGCTGGAATCGACCGTGGCCGAGCTGCGGCGCATGGGCCACGTTGTTGAGATTGTCTCGCCTGATCCCGACCGACGATTAACAGTACCGCTGCCCACTTACCCCGAAATTAAGCTGGATTTTTTCTCGCATAATCGCATCCGCCATATTTATCGCGCGCTCAAGCCCGATTATGTGCACATCGCCACCGAAGGCCCCTTGGGCTGGGCCGCGCGTTGGGTGTGTTTGGCCGAAGGCAAACCCTTTTCAACCGCCTTTCACACGCAATTTCCTGAATATGTGGCCAAGCGTTTTCCGCCCCTGCTGCGGCAGGCCATGAAATCGCTGACCTGGGCGTGGGCGCGGCAGTTTCATGCGCCATCGGGCGCCATTATGGTGCCAACCCCTTCCATTGCCAAACAACTGCGGCGCAAAAAATTCCACCACATTCAGCTGTGGTCGCGCGGGGTGGATACGAACATTTTCAAGCCTTATGGCAAGAATTTATCGGCGTATGAAAACTTTGTGCGGCCCATCAGCCTTTATGTGGGGCGCGTGGCGGTTGAAAAAAATCTGCCCGATTTTTTGGGCCTTTCCATTCCTGGCACCAAGGTGGTGATTGGCGATGGGCCGGATATGGCGGCGTTGCGTGAAAAATTTCCGCAGGTGCATTTTCTGGGTAAAAAAACGGGCGAAGATTTGGCGCACCATTATGCCGCGGCCGATTTATTTGTTTTCCCTTCGCACACCGATACATTCGGCCTGGTGATTTTAGAGGCGCTGGCCTGCGGTTTGCCCGTTGCGGCGTATCCGGCCCCTGGGCCCAAAGATATTTTTATTCAGCGCGATGCTGTGTCGGCGTTCGCGCGCGTGGATGAAGATTTGGAGAAAGCCGCCCTGGCGTTGCTGGCAACCCCTGTCGATGCCGAGGGGCCGCGTGCCTTTGCCGCCCATTATTCGTGGGAGGCGTGCACGCAGCAGTTTTTCAAACACCTTCAGGCAGAAACGGTGTTTGGCAAGCGTCGCACGCGCCGCTTTGCCCGCGCGCTTGATATTATCCAAGGCATTCCACGCATGGTGCGCCGTGCCATCCGGCGGTGGGAGTTGCAGCGAGCGCGGCAGAAATGACCGCAGGTCTTGAGCTTTATTGGGGTGCGGCAAAACTTTTGCATTATGTGCTGCCGTGGTGGTTAAGGTTGCGTGCCCACAAGGGGTTGGAGGATGCCGGCAGGCTGCAAGAAAAAATGGGGGAAATTTCCCACACCCGCCCTGATGGCACGGTGATATGGTGCCATGCCGCCAGCGTGGGTGAATGTCGTGCGGCCCTGCCGCTTGTTCAAAAAATGTTGCAGCTGAATGATCATGTGTCGGTCATCATCACCACCGTCACGCGCACGGGGGCCGAAATGGTGGCGCAAAACGCCATGCCACGGTTGGTTCATCAATATGCGCCGCTGGATACGCCCCAGGCGGTCGCCCGCTTTCTGGCCCACTGGCAGCCCGCCGCCATGATGGTGATAGAGAATGAATTGTGGCCGAATACCCTGAGGTTGCTGGCGCACAAAAACATTCCGGCCATGCTGATTAATGCCCGATTATCAGACACAAGCCTGCGTCGGTGGCGGCGAATTGAAAAAAGTTTTTCCCAGATTTTGAATATCTTTCAGATTATTTTGCCCCAAACCCCCGCGCTGGCCGAGACGCTTCGCACCATCACCACCACCGCTGTGGCGTATGTGGGGAATATCAAGGCGGCGGGCAGCCAACTGCGGCATGATGCGCAGGATGTTGAAAAAATAAAACGGTCCATCGGCGCGCGGCCGGTTGTACTGCTGGCCTCGACCCACGAGGGTGAGGACGACTTGGCGGTTGAGATTAGTCAGGCCACCAAAAAACATCATCCCCTTATCATCATCGCGCCGCGTCACCCTGCGCGTGCGGGGCAGATTGTGCAAAAATTGCACCATTTTTTCCCCACCATTCTTCAGCGCAGCCACGGCCACACGCCAGGGGCCGATACATTGCTTTATCTGGCCGATAGCATGGGAGAGATGGGGCGGTGGTTCGCGCTGGCCGATATCACCGTGCTGGGGGGCAGTTTTGTGCCGCGTGGCGGTCATAACCCGCTAGAGCCTGCGTGGGCCCACACCGCCATCATCACCGGGCCTGATATGAGAAATCAGGTTGTGTTTCATGCCGAGATGCTGGCGCTTGGCGCCATCCTTCAGATTGAGAGAGGCGAGGTGGCGGCCACGGTTGATCGTTTGCTGGGCAACGCGCAAGAGCGAGAAACACTGCAGCGTAACGCCCATGCCTATGCCGCGCAGCAGGGCGATGTTTTGGAAAAAGTTTTTCAGCAGTTGCGGCCTCACCTTGAACGCGTCAATATTCGTGCATGAAAGCGCCCGATTTCTGGCATCACCCTCATCAACTTTTATCGCTGCTGCTGCAACCTGTGGTGGCGCTGTATCAGTGGGGATATCGCCTGCGGCGTCAGCTGGCCACGCCTTACAGGGCGGTGGTGCCGGTTATTTGCGTGGGCAACATTGTGGCGGGCGGCAGCGGCAAAACCCCTGTGGGGCTTTCTCTGGCGCGCATGCTGCAGCAACAAGGGTTCAGGCCGGTTTTTGTCACGCGCGGTTATGGGGGCAGTGCGGTTGGCCCTCTGAGGGTGGATGTGACACGGCACGATGCAACGGCGGTGGGTGATGAAGCGTTGCTGCTGGCCGATGTGGCGCCCACATGGGTGGGCAAAAACAAAGCCGCGACGGTGGAAGCCGCCGCCGCCGATGGCACGCACATTATTTTAGATGATGGACTGCAAAACCCGACGGTCGCGCACGATTTAGCATTGCTGGTCATTGATAGCGATTATGGTTTTGGCAACGGCCAGCTTTTTCCGGCTGGCCCCATGCGTGAACGTTTGGCCAGCGCCATGGCCCGCGTACAGGGTGTGGTGCTGATTGGCGAGGCCGATGGGCCCGAATTGAAAAATTTTCAGCATGTGCCTGTGTTGCGCGGAAACCTTATCAGCCAGCTGCCGCTGGGGCATCATCAGGGCGATTGTTATATTGCCTTTGCCGGCATTGGCAGACCAGAAAAATTTTTTGGAAAACTGCGCGAGATGGGCCTGACACTGCTGGCCACGCGATCGTTCGCCGATCATCATGTGTTCTCGCGGCAAGAGTTGGCGGCGCTTCAAAACATGGCCACAAGCAAAAACGCCAAGCTGATTACCACCCGCAAGGATTATGTGCGCCTGCCGCCGGAATTGAGAGAAGGCGTGCGCGTGCTTGATATTTCATTCACGGCGTTTGATCCGCAGCTGCTGGGCGGGTTGATGAAAAAAACATCGCTTCCTCAAAGCCGTTTGTTGCTGGAAAAAACCACGCCGCGCCTGCCATCATGAAATTGCAGGGTGGCCTCGCGGGCGCCTTCCAGGGCGTCAACACTGCTGGCCAATTTTCCATCGTGCCACACCACGCTGTACCCACGCTCGAGCACGCGGGGCGGGCCAAGGCTTTGCAGGAGTTGTTGCAGCCGCTGCAAATTTTGCGTGTGTGTTTGGGTGTGGCGTTTCATGGCGGTGTGCAGTTGCGCGGTTTTATCATCCACGCGCTGCATCAGCGGCTCTAGCATGCGGGAAGGATCGCCCAGAAGGCGGGCAAGGAACGATATTTTTTCCTCTTTTTGCTTGAAAAACTGCCGTGTTGATTGTTGCTGACGCCGTTCAAGGGTTTGTAGCGCCGCCCACAAATCATCGCGCACGGGCACGGCCATTTCGGCGGCGGCGGTGGGGGTGGGCGCCCGAACATCGGCCACATAATCGATCAGCGTTGTATCAGTTTCATGACCCACGGCCGAAATGAGGGGAACAGGGCAGGCGGCCACCGCGCGCACCACCGCTTCATCGCTGAAAGGTAACAAATCTTCCACGCTGCCGCCGCCGCGCGCCACAATAATCACATCAGGAGTGTATGTGGGATTTTTCCCAGAGGCGTGCAGCGCGCTGAAGCCACGAATGGCGGCCGCGATGTGCGCCGCCGCCCCTTCGCCTTGCACGGCCACAGGCCACAGCAGCACATGCACAGGAAAACGATCGGCCAGACGGTGCAGAATATCGCGGATGACGGCCCCCGTGGGCGATGTGATCACGCCAATGCGCGCCGGCAAAAAAGGCAGGGGCTTTTTGCGTGCGGCATCAAACAATCCTTCGGCGGCCAGGCGCTTTTTGCGTTCTTCCAGTTGTTGTAAAAGGGCACCCACACCGGCGAGGGTGATGCGTTCGATGACAAGCTGATAGCGTGATTGGCCGGCGTAAATGGTCAGGCGGCCTGTGGCCACTACGCTTTGCCCTACTTGCGGTGTGGCGCCTGCGCGTCCCCGTGCGCCTGACCAGATGACGGCCGATAGCACCGATTTTTCATCTTTCAATGTTAGGTAAACATGCCCGCTGGAATGAACTTTGCATTCGCTAATTTCACCCTGCACCTGCACGGTGCCAAAATTTTCTTCCACCGTTTGCTTGAGCAGAACAGCCATCTGCGTGATGGTGAGCGGGGAGGATGATGCAGGGAACATGCCGACCCGCAGAAGAAGGATATGGTGGACCCGATCGGGATCGAACTGAATGGCTTTGTTGGCGAGCGTGCGAGCCTAC
>RFNS01000220.1 GCA_009927055.1 Alphaproteobacteria bacterium
AAAACATTCACCCCGTGCCCCGACACGGGGCCCACCAGTATACACAAAACGGGGATTGATGAAATGGTGGACCCGATCGGGATCGAACCGACGACCTCGTCATTGCGAACGACGCGCTCTCCCAGCTGAGCTACGGGCCCCTGCCGCAGGGCAGAACAGGTGGAATATGGCCAAAATGGCTTCGGCAAGTCAAGCAACTTGCCACAAACAGATTCAAGGGCTTATTTATGCATACGAGGTGACAGATGGACGGAATTCTTATCCCCCTGGCGATGGTCACAATCATGGCCCTTGATCTGGTGGTGTGGCTGCTGATGATTGCGGTGATCATGCACTGGCTGATGGCGTTTAACATTCTCAACGCGCGCCAGCCGCTGGTGAACATGGTGCACAATTTTTGTGAGCGCATCACGCAACCGTTGCTGCAACCTCTGCGCAAGCGGTTACCCTATGTGGCGGGTGTTGATCTTTCGCCGCTGGTGCTGATTTTACTGATCACCTTCATTCAACTTCTCATCAAACATAACGTGGCATGACCGCCCAGCTGATTGATGGAAAAAATTATGCGGCGGGGTTGCGGGCCCGTCTGGCAGATGTTGTGAAAAAACTGCCCGCACCACCAGGTTTGGCGGTGGTGATTGTGGGCGATGATCCTGCCAGCACCGTTTATGTGCGCAACAAGGGCAAAGCGGCGGAGGAGGTGGGGTTTATCAGCCGCACGCTGCGTTTGCCCGAAACCACCACGCACGATGATTTGTTGGAGGAGGTGAAAAAACTCAACGCCGATGACGCGATCGATGGCATTCTGGTTCAATTGCCGCTGCCAAAACACATCGATAGTCAGCAGGTGCTGAACGCCATTGACCCCGCGAAAGATGTGGATGGATTTCATCCCATGAACATCGGGCGCCTCTGGGCGGGTTTGCCATCGCTTGTGCCCTGCACGCCGCTTGGATCGCTGATACTGATCAAATCGGTGTTGCCAACATTATCGGGGCTGCATGCGGTGGTGGTGGGGCGTTCAAACATTGTGGGCAAGCCCATGGCCCAGCTTTTATTACAGAACGATTGCACGGTCACCATTGCCCATTCGCGCACGGCCAACCTGCCGCATGTGGCCCGCGTGGCCGATGTTTTGGTGGCAGCTGTGGGCAAGCCGCAACTGATAACGGCCGATGGGGTGAAGCCGGGCGCGGTGGTGATTGATGTGGGCATCAATCGCGGGACCGATGGCAAACTGGTGGGCGATGTTGATTTTAATGCTGTTAAACCGGTGGCCGGTTTTATCACCCCTGTGCCGGGCGGCGTGGGACCGATGACCATTGCCTGTTTGCTGCGGAATACGTTACAAGCTTATGGCGCACGCCGCGCGATCACCCTGACACTGCCCGATTAGCATGATCACAATTTACACACGCCAACACCAGCAGATTACCGATCAGCCATGGTCGATGGATGATGATATGCCGGCAGGCCTTGTGTGGGTTGATTTGAACAGCCCCAGCGAGGCTGAGCGCCAATTTGTTTCGCAGCAATTGAAAATTGATTTGCCCACACCTTCGGAGATGGAGGAGATTGAGGCGAGCAGCCGCCTCTATACCGAACATGGCGTGATGTATTTAACCACGATGGTGATGAGCGGATCGGAAACACCCATGCCGATTGAGACAGAGCTGACCATTGTGCAAGCACCGCAGTGCCTTGTCACCATGCGTTTTGCCGAAACGCGCAGCCTTGAAACCTTTGCCTACCGCATCAAGCGCGATCCCAACCTCATGACAACGCCCGATGAAGCGCTGATCAGTTTGCTGGATGCGATTATCGATCGCATGGCCGATATTCTTGAGCTGATCGGACGCCATGTTGATGATGTATCGCGCCAGGTTTTTATGCGCCACGAAGCAGAAAAAGGAAAAGTAAAACGCAAAGCGCGGGCGCGGGGCCTGCACGATATTTTGTCTGATATTGGTCGTTCGGGCGATATGGTTCACCGCGTGCGCGATTGTTTATCAAACCTTTTGCGCTTGGTGGCCTTTATCAGCCCTATCGTCACGCCGCGGTTGCACGGCGAGCAGCTGACCTATTTCCGCACACTCGATCGCGATTTGCGCTCGCTTTCCGATCACTCGCAATTTCTGGCGCACGAGGCATCATTTTTGCTGGAAGCCACGCTGGGCCAAATTAACATCGAGCAGAATGAGATTATTAAAATTTTTACGGTGGCCAGCGTCGCCTTTTTGCCGCCCACCATGCTGGCCAGCATTTGGGGCATGAATTTTGTGCATATGCCCGAGTTGCAAACCCCCTGGGGTTACTGGCTGGCGCTGGCCATTATTTTTATTTCGGGCATCATCCCCATCGCCCTTTTCCGCCGCAAAGGGTGGATTTAGAAAGCCTCAAACCGTATCAGGCCATTTGTGGTTGTGCGATGTTTGGCGCAGGGCCATTGTGATGAGAGCGATATGGCGTGAAACCCTCACCTTTTCGCCATTGAACAAGCTCAAGCCTGGCGCTTTTGTGCTGTTGCACCAGCGCGGTGCAATGCTCTGTCCAATCACCTGTATTATAATAACGCACGCCGCTTTTTAGTGTGCTGTTATCTGGCATATGGGTATGACCACACACGACAGCATCAACTTTTCTTCTACGGCCCCTTTTGCGATTAAATTCTTTAACATGGGCGTTGAGTTCATTCAGATACACGTTGATGCGCATCAGCGTGAACGCTCTTTTAATTTTTCTGAACATCCGCGCACTCAGTCCGTAGGCGCCATATTCATTCACCTTTGTGCCCACATACTGCCCCTTTTTATTGTGCATCAAACTATCGCAAGCATCGCCATGTTCGATGAGATGTCGGTCGCCGTTAATTTCCAAGACCATGCGTGTGGTGATGTGCATATTGGGATGCGATAAAATATCATGGCCAGTTCTGGCAAAGGCGCGCCGCATATGTTTTCGTGCTGCGCTGTTTCCTGTAAATTTCTTGGCATGGGGGGCGCGCGTAAAATCGTGGTTGCCGGGCAGAAAGAAAAACGCGGTGCCGCGGTTAAGTTTATCCAATAAAAGTTGTTCGACCACCGCAATTTTTTCTGCCTTGTACTTATATTCGTGCAATTCTTCCCATATATCGCCCAGAAGAATAATGGTGTTGGCATTATTGTGCTGCAGAAATTCAATCAGATAATCAAGATTGCAAAGGCGGCTGCCCAAATGCCAATCGGACAAAATCAGCAACTCAAAATTCTGATGCTCAATTGCCTTTGTCCCTTTTTTGCGGGGGGCCATGATCCCTCTAAATGAGCGACAACAAACAACGCCTGGATATCACAAGACCCCGATTCCACAACACAATTATTACTTTCCATGTTAATTATTCTGCAACCAGTTTGGGGGCATTAATCGTGTTTATGCTTCTCATCGCAGGTGTTCTGGGCGTTATTGCCTGTCTTTTCGGTGTCATGCTTTTGGGGCGTGATATCACCGGCTTGATTCATACCGGCAACATCGATGCCACCACCTTTGCCGAATTTATGATGAAATATCTGCCCGGGGTGTGGCGCTATTTTACAGCGTTTACCGATCATTTTACCCCCGGCCACCCGCTGATTGTGGTGTTAGATTTTATCTTCGCCATCCCCGCCTTCATCCCCATTCTGGCCCTTGGGGGCGTGTTGATTGTGTGGGGCTTTAAGATGAAAGATAACAGGCTGACCTGAGCGGGGACCCTGTTATAAACATTCGTCAATTTGTTGGGCCAGCAGGGCCAGGTCTTGCGGCCGTGTCAGGCGGTGATCGCCATCCTTGATCAAGGTGGTGCGCACATCGGCGCCTGTTATTCTATCCATCAGCAGCAGGCTGCGGGCATAGGGCACATCGTCATCCCTTAAACCATGTAAAAGCCGCACAGGCACGGTGATGTTGAGAGGATGTCTGAGGAGCAGATGCTGTTCCGATTCATCAAACAGTTTTTGGCCAATCATCACGGGTGCGGGCTGATAGCCATTCGGCAACTGGCATTGCCCGGCATGCTTCAGTGTTTCTTTTTCGGCGGTGGGCAGGTTTGGATACATTAAATCGGTCGTAAAATCGGGCGCGGCGGCAATGCCAACCATTGCTTTCACATACTGTGGGTGTCGCGTGGCCAGCAACAGGGCCAGCCACCCGCCCATCGATGATCCCACAATCACCTGGGGGCCTTGGGCGGTTTCTTGTAAAACGGCCAAAACATCCGCCAGCGCGCCGCCAATCGTAAAATCGACCAGCTGGCCCGATGATTGTCCATGCGCCCGATAATCGAGCCGGGTGAGGGGAATGCCCCTGTGGGCGCACCAATCGGCCAAAAAAACGGCCTTTGACCCGTTCATATCGGAACACCAGCCCCCCAGAAAAACAACGCCCACGGGGCGGTTGCCGGCCTGATGCTGCCAGGCGAGGGTCTCGCCATCATGTTTCAGGAATTGCACGGTCATTTTTTGCCCTTTAAGATGCAGGCATGATTACCCTAACTTTACCCGATGGCCAAACGCGCCAGTATGATCAGCCTGTGACAGGGCTGGATGTCGCCCAAAGCATTGGCGCTGGCCTGGCCAAGGCCGCGCTTGCCGTGAAGCTGGATGGCGATGTGCGCGATTTGTCACGCCCCATTACGGCTGATGCCAACATTGAAATTATCACCCGCAAAAGCGCCGATGCGTTAGAGCTGATCAGGCACGATTGCGCGCACGTGATGGCCGAGGCGGTGCAGGCGCTTTTTCCGGGCACGCAGGTGACCATCGGCCCTGCCATTGAAAATGGTTTTTATTACGATTTTTATCGCGAACAACCATTCAGCACCGCTGATTTAGAAAAAATTGAGGCGATGATGAAGCAAATCATCAGCCGCAATGCGCCCCTGGTGCGCGAGGAGTGGCGCCGCGACCAAGCCATTCAATTTTTCGAACAAAAAGGCGAAGCCTTTAAGGTAGAACTGATCCGCGATTTGCCTGAGACGGAAGTGATCAGCATCTATCGTCAGGGCGAATGGCTTGATTTGTGCCGCGGCCCGCATATGCCCAGCACATCGCACGTGGGCAACGCCTTTAAGCTGATGAAGGTGGCGGGGGCCTATTGGCGCGGCGACAGTAAACGCCCCATGTTGCAGCGTATTTACGGCACGGCCTGGCGCGATGAGAAAGAGTTGCAGCAGTATCTAACGATGCTAGAGGAAGCCGAGAAGCGCGACCATCGCAAACTGGGGCGCGAGCTGGATTTATTCCATTTCCAAGATGAAGCGGCCGGCAGTGTTTTTTGGCATGCCAAGGGATGGACAGTGTACCGCGAGCTTGAAAATTATGTGCGCCGTCGCATTGCCGATGCCGGCTATGTTGAAGTGCACACGCCACAGCTTTATGATAGCTGTTTGTTCAAGGCATCGGGCCACTGGGATATGTACGGCGATAATATGTACAAAATTTTTGGCCCGCCGGGTGAGGATGGGAAAGAAGGAAAATCGTTCGGCATTAAGCCCATGAATTGTCCGGGCCACGTGCAGATTTTTAATCAAGGCATCAAAAGTTATCGCGATTTGCCGTTGCGTATGGCCGAATTTGGCAACTGTCACCGCAACGAAGCGCACGGCGCGCTGCACGGCCTGATGCGCGTGCGACAGATGGTGCAGGATGATGCCCATATTTTCTGCACCGAAGATCAGATTCAAAGCGAAAGCGTCGCGTTTTGTGGTTTGCTGCGCCGTGTCTATGCCGATTTGGGTTTTGAGGTGGCGCGCGTGCGTCTGGCCGACAGGCCGGCGGTGCGTGCGGGCAGCGATGCCGTGTGGGATAAAGCCGAAGCCGCGCTGCACAGCGCGTTAAAGGCTGCTGGTTTGCCCTATGACATGAATCCAGGCGATGGCGCGTTTTATGGGCCAAAGCTGGAATTTTATTTGCGCGATGCCATTGGGCGCGAGTGGCAGTGCGGCACCTTGCAGGTCGATTTTGTGCTGCCCGAAAAATTGGGTGCCGAATATGCCGGCGCTGACGGGCAAAAACACAGGCCTGTCATGCTTCACCGCGCGATCCTTGGCAGTTTGCATCGCTTCATTGGCATTATGATTGAACATTATGCCGGTAAACTGCCCGTGTGGCTGGCCCCCGTTCAGGCGGTCGTGGCCACCATTACGGATGACGCGAATGATTATGCGCAAAAAGTTTTTGATGCGCTGAAAGCGGCCGGCGTGCGCGCCGAGGTGGATAAGCGGCCGGAAAAAATCAACGCCAAAATCCGTGATCACAGCCTGCAAAAAGTGCCGGTGATTATGGTGGTGGGCCGCAAGGAAGCCGATCAGCAGCAAGTGGCCTTGCGTTATCTTGGCGGCGAAAACCAGAAAACCATGTCGCTGACCGATGCCCTGTCTGAGATGGCGCAGCTGATCGCAAGGCCGGATGAGAAAAAATAAAATTTATGGTTGAAGGGTTTTGTACGATTTTGTTTTGGCTGTCATCGCTTGTGCATGCAGATCGCGCGCAACGCTTGCCATCATCGCAGCGTGATAAAGTGTTTCGGAGGTGTTACTGCTTGTAATAAGTTTGTCCAGATCCTCTGTGCGGCTCACTTGGCCATCCACTTTCTCAACAACACGCGCTGTCAGGCTTCCGTGGTTTGTTGGGCGAGAAAAATTTATCAGAAAATAAATCGTTCCTTTTGAATCTTCCTGAGTGTAAACGTTCAGGATCAAATCGCCGACAGTAAGACACCAGACAATTGTCCCAACCCCATCGTTGTCAATTTGTAGTGTGAGCGATGGTGTTTCTTGTTTACCAATAACTTTAACGCCGTAAGCAACACAAATCTCATTGGCACATTTCAGAAAATAAGCGCGCAAAGGGTCGCTCATCGTCATGCGAATACTTGTGACAGCTGGATTGATTTTCATAATAGGGTCCCCTTTTTGCGGGCGACCATACAAACTTTATGCGGGTTGTCAAAAAAACATGGTAAATTTCCATTAACCAGTTTAACAAGATGGTAAGCAATGGTGCGATAGGGTCGGGGTGTCCTTATGTCTGAATCTTCCGATCCCCCCTTGCGGCTGCAAACCGCGCTGACCGCCACCGACAGGCTTCTGGCCTGTTTGCAGGCGGTGTTGAAGCACCACAACAAGCTTGTCTCTATTCACGATCTTTACGGCCTTGGCCCCATTGGCCGCCCCAGTGCCGAGTTGCCCGAGTTGCTGCCGCTTCTCCAGCGCCTGGGGTTCAAGGGGCGCGTGGTGCCCATCAGCAAAGAGACGATCAAGAAGCTGCCAGCGCCGTTTGTGTTTGTAAGCGAGGATGGCGATGTGCATTTGGCCGTACGCAAGGTTGATAAAAATCATGTTCATGTGACCGACCCCACCGATGATGCGCATGAAGGCTTCTCGGTGACAGATTTTCTGCGCCTAAAGGGTTTTGCGCTATTGGTGAAGCGGGCCAGCGGTGGCGAGCTTGATTGGATGGGCCAGATGCGCGCGCGCATCAAAGCCGTGATGGGGCAGATTATTTTATCCTCGGTCATGGTCAACCTGCTGGCGCTGCTGATGCCGCTGGCCACCATGATTATTTTTAACAAGGTTTTGGGCAATCAGGCCTATTCTACCTTGCACGTGATCATGATCGCGGTGGTGGTGGCCTATGTGTTCGATATGCTGCTGAAAGGTGCGCGGGGTTATCTATCCACCCACACCGGCGCGCGGCTGGATGCGTTGCTGGGCACCGAAATGATGGGGCATTTGCTGCGTTTGCCGCTGCGCTATTTTGAAACCAATTCATCGGGCGCCATTGCCGAACGCATTCGGCAGATGGATGTTATTCGCAATTTCATGACAGGGCAGATGCCGCTTTTGCTGGTTGATCTTGTTTTTTCGATCATTCTCTTTGCGGCGATTTTTATCATCGATGTACGCTTGGGTTTTATTGCCTTGGCGGTGGTGCCTATTTTTGCCGCCATTTCATTTTATTTTGATGGCACGCAGCGCCGCTATGGCCATCATAATTTTATGTCGGTCATGGCCAAGACCAGCAGCATGAATGAAATGATGAATAATGCGCTGACCATTAAATCGACAGGGCTTGAAAGCGAGATGGAAGCCAAGCATGGCGAGCTTTTGGCGCAAACCGCGTGGACCAGTTTTCAGGCGCAAAACATCAATCAGCACATTTACAACCTCACCAACACCATCATGGCTCTCACCAGCCTGGGTGTACTGTATGCGGGCGCGCTGTTTATTATGGAGCAGCAGTTGACCATTGGCGGGCTGATTGCGGTGAACATGCTGGTGGGGCGCACGCTGGCCCCCATTCGGCAGGTCACAACGGCTTGGCACAGTTTCCGCGAAGCGCAGGATGCGTTCAAGCGCATTCAGGAAGTGATGGCGGTGGCAACCGAGCGCACAATTGCCGATAGCGCAACCTACCCGCGCCTGCAGGGGCAAATTGTGCTTGATCGTATATCGTTTCATTATGATCCAGAGCAGCCGCCGGTGATAAGGGATATTTCCCTCACACTCAAACCTGGCACCATTACGGGTATTGTGGGGTCATCGGGATCGGGCAAAAGTACGCTGGGCAAAATTCTGATTGGCGTGTATACGCCCAGTGACGGGCGCGTGATGATGGGTGATTTAGATATCTCGCACGTGGCGCCCGCCAGCCTGCGGCGCGATATTGGTTATGTGCCGCAGGAAAACCAGCTGTTTGCCGGCACGGTGCGTGATAATATTTTGTTCGGCGCCAATAATTCTAACCCCGCCAAAGCCATTATGGCCGCCCAGTTTGCGGGCGCGCATGATTTTATTCAGCATCTGCCACAGGGGTATGATACGTTGCTGGGCGAGCGTGGGATGAATATCAGCTCGGGCCAGCGGCAGCTGGTGTGCATTGCCCGCGCTCTGGCGCGCGAGCCGCGCATGTTGATTATGGATGAAGCGACCAGCGCACTCGATTTGATGAGCGAGGAGCGGTTGCTGCTGAACCTGAAAGCCGCCACACAAAAACATGGCCTGACCGTTGTGTTTATCACGCACCGCCTGGGCACACTGCGTTTGTGCGATCATGTGGTGTTGTTGAAAGAAGGTAAGGTAGAGCAGCAAGGCACGCCTGAGAAAATTTTTAACATGCTGCTGCCGCCCTCGGCTCAAGCATCGGGCCAAACATCGGGCCAAACATCGGCGCAGAGTCAGAAAAATCAGGGCGGCGCATCATGATCAAAAATCTGCCCGCGCTTATTCCTGAGAAAAAGAAAAACAAACTGCCCAGTTTGACCGAGCGGTTGAGTCACGGCGGCGCCGACTTTACCGATTTTATGCCGGGCACGTTATCGGTGACCGAGCAAGCACCATCGCATTGGGCAAAAAATATTATCATCACCACGTTTGTGTTGCTGATGGCATCGGCTGTGTGGGCCACGCTGGCGGAGGTTGATCAGGTGATTGTGGGGCAGGGCCAGGTGCGGCCCACCGGCAACGTGCTGGAGATTAATCACAACTTTGGCGGAAAAATTACTGAACTGCTGGTGAAGGAAGGCGATTTGGTTGAGAAAGGGCAGGTGCTGGTGCGGCTTGATCCTGCCGATGTCTCGCAGCAGATTAATCAAATTACATCGGGCTATAATGCGGCGCGCCTGGCTGTGGCGCGGCTGGAGGCTGAGGCATCGGGGAAAAATCCCAAATTTCCGGCCGATCTGGTGGGCACGCCCGCGGCGATGGCTGAGCTGGCGTTGTTCAACAGCCGCATGCAGGCGGGGCGCGATCAACGCCGCGCGCTTCAAAGCGCCATTGAGCAGCGCCAGGCCGACATTCAGCAATATCAGGCGCGCGCGCAGGGTGTTTATACCGAATATCAAATCGCCCAGCAGCAAGCACAGGCGGCGGCCGATTTGGCGGCCAAGGGATATTACCCGAAACTGCGCGTGCTGGAGGCTGAGCGCGACGTGACATCGCTGCGGCGTGAGATTGAAACATCACTGGCCATGAAGGAAACCGCCGAAGGTGCAGTGGCCGAGGCGCGCGCCCGCCTGGCGCAGTTTGACAGCACAAACAGGGGCGACATTTATAACGAACTGACCGCCAAAAAACTTGAGCGCGACCAGATGAAGGCCGAGTTTGATCGCCTTACCTCGCAGCAGGATAATTTGGCCATTGTGGCGCCGGCAGCAGGATATATAGAGAACATGACATTTAAGACAGCGGGGCAGGCGGTGCCGCCCAACACGCCCATCATGTCGCTGGTGCCGCAAGGCGAAAGTTATGTGGTGGATGTGAAAATTCGTGATCAGGATATCAGCAGGGTTGTGGTGGGGCAGAAGGCCACCATTAAACTGACAGCGTACGATTTTCAGCGATACGGCAAGTTGGATGGCGAGGTGGTGATGAAGCCCACCAACAGCGTGCGCGATGACGCGACGGGTGAAACCTATTTTAAGGTGACGGTAAGCCCGCGAAAAAATTATCTGGGCGATGATCCGATGCAGCGCCGCGTGCAATCGGGCATGGCGGCCGAGGTTGATTTGATGACGGGCAAAAAATCGGTGGCATCGTACGTGGGCGATGTGGTGCTGCGCCTGGCCGATGAGGCGTTGAGGGAGTGATTAACTTTACAAGATATGTAAAAAATGCTTGATAGGGTTGTGATCATTACCTTTTTGGAGCTTTATGATGAATGGGAATGATATTGCAGTTGTTGCCTTGGTCGTACGTGCAGGCGATGAAGATGTGACAAGAGATCGAGCCATTATCATGGCCGAAAACAATGGTCAGACGTTATTAAGCTTAGGATTCTCACCAACGTGCCTTCGTTTGGGGAAGCTGCTGAGTGATTGGCAAGAGGCCGCAGAAGCAGCAGGAAAAAATTTATCGTTTATCAATTTGAGTGGCCTTCATTCATCGTCGGCGCGGATTGCGTTGGAGAATGGTCTGCCTGCTATTCTTCCAGCGGCGCAAGAAGGTGTGGAAGCGTTTGAGATCAGTACAACAACACCAAAAGAATTAATTGAAGCAGCGAAAGCCAGTGTGCTGGGGCCCAGATTAAAGGGCTGCAGCCAAAGACCGGCAACAGAAGCCGAGATAGATTTGCTAAGACAGGATGGGGCCTTATCTCAACCAACCAGCGGCTAAACCCCCAGCTGTTTCAGCAGGCCGCGGAGTGATTGAAGCTCGCCCAGAAGGCTTTCAAGCTCATGCCGCATGGCGGGGCTGAGTTGATCTTTGCCAGGGAGTGACACAACAGGTTGCGCCACCACGGGCGCGGCGGCTTGCGCGATTTCTTGTGCTTCCGTTGCTGCTTCCACAGGTTGTTCAGAGACACGCTTGATCTTAAACCGATGCTCGCGCAACACCTTTTGCGCGCCTTTAATGGTCAGGCCCTGCGTGTAGAGAAGATGTTTGATGCTGCGCAGGTGATGAATATCTTCCTGCCGATAATAACGGCGGCCACCACTGCGTTTGACGGGTTTAATTTCGTTGGGAAATTTCCCTTCCCAAAAGCGCAGCACGTGGGGGGGCAAATCAAGCTCGCTCGCCACCTCGCTGATGGTGCGGAAGGCCAGGGGAGCTTTGGTGTTTTCAAGGTGCATGGGAAATCTCACTCGTCGTCTTTGTCATCGCCGGGCGTGAAGCCAGTGCCCACCAAGGCGCGGTTGACTTTATCTTTCATCACGTGGCTGGCGCGGAAGACCATCACTTTGCGGGGTAAAATAGGAACCTCCACCCCCGTTTTGGGGTTGCGGCCCACGCGCTTGCCTTTTTGGCGAACCTGAAAGGTGCCAAACGATGACAGCTTCACCTGCTCGCCCCGAATGAGAGCCAGCGAAATTTCTTCCAAAATCTGATCGACAAAGGCCGACGATTCGTGCCGCGAGAGGCCCACTTCGGTATAAACGGCTTCTGCCAGCTGGATGCGTGTCACGGTGGTTGTCATGGCTGCCTGAGACTCAGTTGAACTGTTGTTACGCTAACAAAGTGCGCTAAGTGCGTCAAAAGAAAAGAGAATCATATCAACAGCTTTTTGGGTGAAGCTTCACCACCGAATCAACGCCGCGCCCCACGAAAGCCCCGCCCCCATGGTTTCCAGCAGCAGCAGCTGGCCAGGTTTGAACTTATTTTTTTGCTGGCCATGCGCGAGCGCGAGCGGCACCGAAGCGGCCGATGTGTTGGCATGTTCGCCAATGGTGATGATGACGCGATCAGTGGGCAGCGAGAGTTTTTCAGCCATCGCCAGAATAATGCGTTCGTTGGCCTGATGGGGGATCAGCCAATCGATATCGCTTTTGTTCAGGTGATTGGCATTCAGCGCTTCATCCACCACTTCGGCCAGGCGCGTGACCGCGTGTTTGAAAACTTCCTTGCCTTCCATCTGAATGGTGCCCACTTGGCCATTGCTGCCGGGGCCGCCGTTGGTATAAAGCAAATCGTGCGTGCGGCCATCGCTGTGCAGGTGGGTCGATAAAATGCCGCGATCGGCCACCGTTCCTGTGCCCGTCGCCGCGCCCAGCACAACGGCGCCTGCGCCATCGCCAAACAAAACGCAGGTGGTACGATCATGCCAGTTGAGGAGGCGCGTGAGTGTTTCTGCCCCAATCACCAGCAAATGCTTGGCCTGACCTGTGATGATAAAATTGTTCGCCACCGACAGCGCATAGAGAAAACCCGAACAGACAGACTGAACATCGAACGCAAAACCGCGTGTCATGCCAAGGGCGGCCTGAACTTTGACAGCCGTTGCAGGAAACGTGCAATCGGGCGTGGTGGTGGCCAGCACAATGCCATCCAACTGATCGGCCGTGATGCCGGCGTTGTGCAGCGCCATGCGTGCCGCCGCGATGGCCAGATCAGATGTTTTTTCGTTTTCTGTGGCGGCGTGCCGTTGCTTGATGCCGGTACGCTGCTGTATCCACTCATCGGTGGTGTCAACCCCGCGCGCGCGCAAATCATCATTGGTCCAAACATTGCGGGGCAAATAATGGCCACAGCCCAAAATGACGCTGCGCTGTGTCATCACGCCGCTGTTCCGTTTGCTTCGCCATAATGGCGTTCCAGTTCTTTGCGTACGTGATCAATATAATTTTGCTGCACAAGGTCAATCGCCAAGGCCACCGCGCTGGCAAAGCCTTCGGCATCGGTGCCGCCGTGGCTTTTGACACACAGCCCCTGAAGACCCAGCAGCATAGCGCCGTTATAGTGGCGGGGATCGAGCTTGCGCTTCACATTCATAAACGCTTCCTTGGCCAGCCAGGCGCCCACTTTATTCAGCAGCGAGGCGTGAAGCGAGCTTTTCAGAAAATGATTAATCAGCTTCGCGGTGCCTTCCAGCGTTTTCAGGGCCACGTTGCCTGAGAAACCATCGGTCACAATCACATCAGTGGTGCCGGCGCCCAAATCATTCCCCTCCACAAACCCATGCACATGGCCGGGGAAGGGGCGTTCGCGCAGAATGTTCAGCGCGGTACGAATTTCTTCGTGGCCCTTAATTTCTTCCGAACCCACATTCAAAATGCCCACACTGGGTTTTTGGATGCCCAGCACGGTGCGGGCCAGAATGGCCCCCATCAACGCAAACTGAACCAGATTTTCAGAGTCACATTCAATATTCGCGCCCAAATCCATCATCAGGCTTTGTCCGCGGGTGGTGGGAATGGTGCCCGCCAGCGCCGGACGATCGATGTTGGGAAGTGTTTTAAGGGCAAATTTGGCCAAGGCCATCAGCGCGCCTGTGTTGCCCGCTGAAACAGCGCATTGGGCCTCGCCGTCGGCCACCGCATCCAGCGCCAGGCGCATGCTGCTGTTGCGGCCCTGGCGCAGCGCCTGCGAGGGCTTCATGTCGGATGAAATTTTATCGGGCGTGTGCCGGATTACTGAACGGCTGGCCAGGTGGGCATGTTTGGCCAAAAGGCTTTGCACCAGCGGCTGATCGCCAAAAAAGATATATTTAGCCCCAGGAAAGCGCATGGCCGCAATGGCGGCGCCATCAATCATGGCGGCGGGGGCGTTGTCGCCGCCCATCGCATCAATCGCGATGACGGTTTCAGCGCTCATGCGTCGGGAGGGGCCTAGGCCGATTTGCGCTTGCGCGCAGCGACTTCGCGACCATCATAATAGCCGCAGGAACCGCACACATGGTGGGGTCTGCGCGGCTCGCCACAGTTGGGACACTCGGTCACATTGGCCGGTTTAATGGCGTGGTGTGCCCTGCGCATATCGCGGCGGGATTTGGATGTTTTTTTCTTAGGAACGGCCATGGTAAACTACCTGTTAGGCCAACTGTTTAAGCGAAGCCGGCCATTTGTGCAAGCGGCTTTTATGTCCTAATATTTGCCGCGGGCCGATGCCCATTAACGATTTGAGGATCACATGCAGCTGACAGTCAAAGGCAAGCAGATTGATGTGGGCGAGGCCCTGCGCGGATATATCGAGAAAAACCTGCACACGGTGGTGTCCAAATACTTTGATCACCCGCTGGATGCGGTCGTGACCGTTTCCAAAGAAGCGCATTTGTTTGTGGTCGATGCTCAGGTGCATGCCAGTGCGGGCATCCACATGCAGTCCGATGCCTCGGCATCCGAACCTTATCCGGCGGTTGATGAAGCGCTGGCCAGGCTGGATGGCCGCCTGCGCCGCTATAAAAAGAAATTGCGCGATCATCACGAGAAAAAGCGCCATCACGAAGAACAGCAGGCCAAGGCCTACGTCATTAACCCGCACGAAGCCGATGAGGAGGGCCACGCCCACGAAAACCCCGTGGTGGTGGCTGAGATGACCACGCCCGTGTTAACCATGAGTGTGTCGGAGGCGGTGATGTGCCTTGACTTATCCCGACTTCCCGCCATGTTGTTCCGCAATCCGTCGAATGGTGGACTCAACATGGTCTATCGCCGCGCGGATGGTCACATTGGCTGGGTTGATCCGGCGCAGAATGTGGCAGTCAACCAGAAGACCGCGAAATCGGCCTGAGAACACAACAGATACGATCATGACCCTGACCGAGATGCTGGCATCCTCTGCCATTATGCTGGACGTTGCCGCGGACCAGAAAAAAAATCTGCTGCACATTATGGCCACCCACGCGGCCGAGCTGTATCAGCTGACCGATCATGATGTGTTTGACGTGCTGTGGGAGCGCGAAAAACTGGGCACCACCGGCGTGGGGCATGGCATTGCCATTCCGCACGGCAAGCTGGATGGTGTGGGCCGTGTCAGGGGCCTGTTTGCGCGCCTGAAAACCCCCATTGATTATGAAGCGATTGACGAACAGCCGGTGGATTTGGTTTTTGCCCTTCTGGCCCCGCGCGATGCGGGGGCCGACCACCTGAAGGCGCTGGCCACCATTTCGGGTCTGCTGCGTGATCAGCAGGTGTGCCAAAAACTCCGCGCCGCCAAAACAGTGGAAAGCGTGATGGAAATTTTGGGCGCGTTGAATGGATGAATTTTTTTTGAGTTAAGGCTACTTGCAATCTGTCTCAAAGCATCCTATCTATCTGGCACTCGGCAGGTGAGAGTGCTAATTTTCAAAAAATTGGCATCAATATCAATATCTTGTCGGCAAGGTGGGGCGTGGGCCCTGCTTCGTGCAACTCTTGAGACAAAGGTAAGACGATGAAATTCCGTCCCCTCCACGACCGTGTGGTCGTCCGTCGCCTGGAAGGCGAAGAAACAACCAAAGGTGGCATCATCATTCCTGATACCGCCAAGGAAAAACCCCAGGAAGGTGAAGTGGTGGCCGTGGGCCCCGGCGCGCGCGATGAAGCCGGAAAACTTCAACCGCTGGATGTGAAAGCCGGCGATCGTGTGCTGTTTGGCAAATGGTCGGGCACCGAAGTGAAAATTGATGGCGACGATTATCTGATCATGAAAGAGTCCGACATCATGGGCGTGATCGACAATTCAGCCAAAGCGAAAAAAGCGGCTTAGGGCATGTGCCAAAAGCCGTCCCCGCGCAGGCGGGGGCCTATCACTCAACCTTAAAGGAGAAAAATTATGGCCGCAAAAGATGTACGTTTTAGCAGCGATGCGCGCGAGCGCATGTTGCGCGGTGTTCAGGTTATTGCCAACGCCGTGTCTGTGACCCTGGGCCCCAAAGGCCGCAACGTTTTGATCGAGCGTTCGTTCGGCGCCCCACGCATCACCAAAGATGGTGTGACGGTGGCCAAAGAAGTTGAACTGGCCGATAAGTTTGAAAACATGGGTGCGCAAATTGTTCGCGAAGCCGCCAGCCGCACGGGCGATGGCGCGGGCGACGGCACCACCACCGCCACCGTTCTGGCGCGTGAAATTGTGCTGGAAGGTGCCAAAGCAGTGGCGGCCGGCATGAACCCCATGGATATCAAACGTGGGATCGATCTGGCGGTCGATGCGGTGACTGAATACATTGCCGGCATCAGCAAAAAAGTAACAACCAGCGACCAGATTGCGAACGTGGGCACCATTTCGGCCAACGGCGAACGCGAGATTGGTAAAATGCTGGCCGAAGCCATGGAAAAAGTTGGCAAAGAAGGTGTGATTACGGTTGAAGAAGCCAAAAGCCTTGAAACCGAACTGGAAGTGGTGGAAGGCATGCAGTTTGATCGCGGCTATCTGTCACCCTATTTCATCACCAATGCTGAAAAAATGGTGTGCGAGCTGGATGATCCCTACATTCTGTTGCACGAAAAGAAACTGAGCGGTTTGCAACCCCTGCTGCCCGTTCTGGAATCGGTTGTGCAGTCGGGTCGTCCGCTGCTGATTATTGCCGAAGAAGTGGAAGGCGAAGCGCTGGCCACTCTGGTTGTCAATAAACTGCGCGGTGGCCTGAAAGTGGCTGCTGTCAAAGCCCCTGGCTTTGGCGATCGCCGCAAAGCGATGCTGGAAGATATGGCCATCCTGACCGGCGGCCAGCTGATCAGCGAAGATTTGGGCATCAAGCTGGAGAGTGTGAACATTGCTATGCTGGGTCGCGCCAAACGCGTTCGCATCGACAAAGATAACACCACGATTATTGATGGCGCGGGCAAGAAAAAAGATATCGAAGCCCGTTGCAACCAGATCCGCGCGCAGGTTGAAGAAACCACCAGCGACTACGATCGCGAAAAACTGCAAGAACGTTTGGCCAAACTGGCCGGCGGTGTGGCCGTTATTCGCGTGGGCGGTGCCACCGAAGTGGAAGTGAAAGAGCGTAAAGACCGCGTGGATGATGCCATGCACGCCACCCGTGCCGCTGTGGAAGAAGGCATTGTGGCCGGCGGCGGCACAGCGCTTCTGTATGCCACCAAGGCGTTGGAAAAGCTGCGCACCAGCAACGATGATCAACGTCGTGGCATTGATATTGTGCGTCGTGCGCTGCAGGCCCCCATTCGTCAGATTGCTGAAAATGCCGGCATGGATGGATCGGTGGTGGTTGGCCGTCTACTCGATCAGAGCGATACCAACCACGGTTTCGATGCGCAGAAGGGCGAATATGGCGACCTGATGAAGGCCGGCATCATCGACCCCACCAAAGTTGTGCGCACGGCCCTGCAAAACGCGGCCAGCGTGGCGGCGTTGTTGATTACGACCGAAGCCATGATTGCCGAACGTCCCAAAAAAGAATCTGCGGGTGGCGCTGGCGCCGCCGGTGGCATGGGCGGCGGCATGGGCGATATGGATTTCTAGAGTTAGGACTTATCAAAAAGGAACAGCAAAAGAACTGAAGCCCCTGCGAAAGCAGGGGCCCATCATCCGTCGGCTGCTTCTTATCATGGGGGTGGTGGGTGCCTGCCTTCGCAGGCACAACAGTGCTGTATATCGCTGTATATCAATGTGTCCTAACCCTCATCCTCTCGTTCTGGTCTTTGGTCAATTCTTTGCCTGGGCGGCCCAAACCGCCCGGGTTTTTTGTATCGCGTTTTTTTATATCACAAGGGCGGCGGGGGCTTGTTTTTCCTTCGCGATCAGCAGTTGACTTTCACCCCAAGGGTTGCGAAAAAGACGCCTGCTCTGCGCGGGAGTAGTTCAGTTGGTTAGAACGTCGGCCTGTCACGCCGAAGGTCGCGGGTTCAAGTCCCGTCTCTCGCGCCACTTATGCCCTGCGGCGGCTTTTTTCGCCTGTATCATCAAACAACTGCGCCAGCTGGTCCACCATCGCGCCGCCCAGTTGATCGGCATCAGACAGCGTCACGGCGCGCTGATAATATCGCCCCACATCGTGCCCAATGCCGATGGCCACCAGCTCGACATCGCGCCGCGCCTGAATGTGGTTAATCACATCGCGCAGGTGCTGTTCAAGATAATGGCTACTGTTAACCGAAAGTGTGGCATCATCCACCGGCGCGCCATCAGAAATCACCATGAGTATACGGCGCTGTTCAGGCCGTTTTTGCAGACGCTGCCACGCCCACTGCAACGCCTCGCCATCGATATTCTCTTTTAACAATCCCTCGCGCAGCATCAGGCCCATGTTTTGCCGTGCGCGGCGCATGGGCGCATCGGCCGCTTTGTAAATAATGTGTCGCACATCGTTCAGGCGGCCCGGATGGGGGATTTTTCCCATTTTCATCCACGCCTCGCGGCTTTGGCCACCTTTCCATGATCGGGTGGTGAACCCCAAAATTTCTGACCGCACGCCACAGCGTTCCAGCGTCTGCGCCATAATATCGGCACTGAGGGCGGCGAGCATAATGGGTCTTCCCCGCATGCTGCCCGAATTATCAATCAGCAACGATACCACCGTATCGCGAAAGGGCGATGTACGCTCGCGCCGATAGGCCAGGTGGCCGAAGGGGTTGGTAATCACGCGCGATAAGCGTTTGGGGTTCAGCTGCCCTTCTTCCAGATCAACATCAAAACTGCGCAACTGGCTGGCCTGAAGTTTTCGCTGCAACCGGCCTGCCAGGCGGGCCACAATGTGCCGATAGGGCTGCATCTGCGCATCCAACTGCTGGCGCAGACGCTGCAATTCATCGGTGCTGCACAACTTTTCAGCCTCAATCACTTCATCAAATTCAGTTGTGTAAGAG
>RFNS01000292.1 GCA_009927055.1 Alphaproteobacteria bacterium
GGCGGCGCCCATCTCTGTCACTGATGATTGTTGAACACCTTGTGCCTGTTCAGATTGTGCGTCATGCGGTTGTGTCGGCACAGGTTGCACGGTGTTGGTTTTTTCTGGTGTGGCGGCGGGTTGATCTGCTGTCTTTTTTTCTGGGGGTGTTTTTTCTGTTGCTGTTTTTTCTTGGGGGCTGGCCTCAGGGGCCGCCGCCATGGACGCCGATGGGGCGCGCATCACACCCGCCTGCTGCGTGATGCGGGCGCCGGCCACATCCACCACCACGGCCCCTTTGTTTTCAAATATTTTTGGTCGGGCCCCTGCGCCCATGGTCATGACAAAAGTGGTGGTATCGCCTTCCAACACGCCATAACTGCCCACGCGAGAAAGACGCGCCGCCAGAAGCGGCGCAAGGTTGAGACGCACCGATTTCTGAAATGTCAGGCGCATTTCCTGGCCCTGCTGCGCGACCTGATAAGGAATTTTTTGGGGCAGATCGAAGACAAGACGATCATACGCCGCGTGCGCGCCCCCACGCACGGTGAGCGAGAGTGTTTCAGCCCACAGCGGGTTGGCCAACAACAAACATGCCAGAAAAACATAGGCCGCGCCGCATCTTCCGCGGCATGGAGCGTGTGCCATGCCCCGCCGAAAAATCATGAATTGAGAAGACGATCGATATCGTCTTGCGAAATGCCCTGGCCTTTTTGTTGCGGCCCTTCCAGCGGCGAGCCATCCACATCCTTGCGGGCCATCGGCGCATCGGCGGGCGCGTCGGCTTCGCTCACCTTCAAAGCACTGCGCATGCTGCCAATTTTTTCTTCAATGTGCTGCAGCGCCTGCACAACTTTTTTAATGCGCTGTGATGTTAAGTCTTGAAAGTTGCAAGCTTCATACACGCGCGTGGCGCAATCAATCAACTTGGCGCCCACGTCGGTGTCGCCCATCTCGCCCGCCAAGCCCATAATTTTGTCGCACTCATCCATAATCTTATTCGTGGCCTCGGCCGTGTCGCCAATAATCGCATCCAGCTCAACCGTCGCCATAGGAATGTGCGTGCGGCCAATATCGCCGGGGCGGATGGACGCAATATCGGTCTTAGCTTTGTGGATGAAATCCGATAATTCTTGCAGCTGGGGCTTGATAAACGAAATCTCGGCCTTCGTGCTTTCTACATAACTGGCCAGAAAATGCAGCTCTTGCATCAGTTTCTGATCGGGCGATGTTTTGGCCAGAAAATTTTTCATCACCTCGGCCACAATGCGTTCCACATCACTGCTGGTCACGCTGTCAGCGGTCACAGGCGTGGTGGACCCTTTGGGTTTATGCGGAACATGGCTGGCGCGAAACATGATGCATCACCCTAAAACTGGCCAATGACAGAGGTAATTTTTTGCTTCAGTGTTTCAGCGCTGAAGGGTTTGACAATATAATTGTTCACGCCGGCCTGCTTGGCGGCCACCACGTTTTCGGTTTTGCTTTCGGCCGTCACCATAATAAAGGGCAGGTCTTTTAACTTCGCATCGGTGCGCACTTCTTTCAGAAACTGCATGCCGCTCATCGGCTCCATATTCCAATCAGAGATGACCAGCATAAAATTTTGGGCACTTTCGCGCAGCGTTTTCAGCGCCGCACCGCCATCGGCCGCCTGCACAATGGTTTTGAACCCCAGCTGCTTCAGCAGGTTTTCAATAATGCGGCGCATGGTTTGCTGGTCATCCACCACCAGCACGGGTGCCGAAAGATCGACCGACATAAAGACCCCCAAAGAGAGAAAGAGATAAAAACGCTGATTGTTAACCATAACGCCTGTTGGCTAAGAAAAGGTTACCCTTTCACTTACGGCTGTGGGGTATCTGGCAGGTCTGATTTTTCGGTCAGGGCGGTCGATATTTCCTTGGCGCGCGCGGGGTCCATGGCGGCCAGAATGGGGCCCGCCTGGGTGGGCTTCATGCGGCTGATGACCTGCAGCAGAGACGGCAATTCCATCTGGCTGAAAATGCGCGCAGCCTCGGCCGGTTTCATGGCGGCATAAATTTTCACCAGATTTTCTAAATCGGCCGCCTTTTGTTCGCTCACCTGGCCCAGCATGGCCGACAGGGTTTGCCGCAACTCCTCCATTTCCTTGAACTTGTCGGCCAGGCGTTTTTCGGTGGCCTTTAGCAGCGCCTCCTTCTGCCCGATTTTTTTCTCGCGTTCATCTAACATGGTGCGGCGTTTGCCCAGCTGTTCCAGCGTATCGCGCTCGCCTTCTGACAACTCGCGCTCACTGTTGCTGGCGCGAACCTTTTCGGCGGCTTCGGCCGCTTCCATGGCTTCTTTGGTCTTGATATCTTCCTGGTTTTCGGTTTTTTGGCTGGCCTCTGGTGCTGATGCGTCGTCTTTCCCTTTTGCCTGATCAGGTTTTTTGTCGTCCTGTTTGTCTGTGACCTTGGCCTGTGGATCATCAGGTTTTACTGCTGCGGCGGCGGTTGGTTTTTTTTCACCCTCTTTTGTGTCATCGGCTTTTTTGTCGTGGGCCTGAGATTCAGATGCCAGCGGTTTCGCTTTGTCGTCGGCCAGTTCGGCCTGCACCTGCGTCACCAACGGCTTATCGGCGCCGCTGAATAAATTGATGATACGTTCGCCCATCACCAGCACAGCCAGAAAAATCAGGCCATATAAAAAATGCCGCGCCTTGATAACCGGCCGCATATCGGGGCTGGGTTTTTTCAGCAGGCGGTGCAAAAGTTTTGGGGCCATCACTTCAGTTTCTCAATCACTCGTAAAAGTTCCATTTCTGCGCGGCTGCGGGCCACGGTTTCGGTGTTTTTTTTCTCGCCAGCCTGGTTACGTGATGCCTCGGCCACTAAGTCTTGCTGTTTTTCGGTTTTGGTGGGTGATGGCGGCGCGGTTGCGCCCATATTTCCCGCCATATTCCCCATGCCACTGGCCACACCGCCGGTCGATGATTGCCGCAGCAGCGTGATGCCGTGGGTGATGCGTTCGGCCATGCTGTCGGCCTGTTCGTAAACAAATTTTAAGTCATCGCGCATCAGGGCCGCGCGTTCGGTCAGTTTTTCTAAATCATCGCCCGCATCGCGCGCCACGTTTTTAAGATTACGAATGCCCGCCTCGGCCCGCACCACGGTGGCGTTAAAATCGTGCACAAAACGTTCCATGTCGGCGCGGCTGTTGCGAATGGCCACCAGCTGTTTTTCAACCCGCAGGGCATAGCGGATGGCAAAAATAATGCCCACCAGCAGGGCCACATCCAACACAAGGCGAAGAATAAATTCCATCACATATCCTGCAGCTTTTCGATAAGGGATTTTTCAAGACGCACCGAGATATGGCCGTTGCGCTGCCCCATTTTACCGCGGAACAGCGGCTGTTCGCCCGCGCGCACATCAATGGTGTCTTCGGGCTTCACGTTTAGCAACACGCGGCTGCCCGGTTGCCAGTTCATCACATCGCCTAGCGTGGCCGTCACTTCATCCAGCACGGCTTGCACGGTCATGTTGGTTTGCAGCAGTTCGTTGCCAAGGTGGGTTTCCCAAATACTGTCGCGGCCAAATTTTTCGCCCATGAACATTTGCAGCAGCAGCTCACGAATGGGCTCCAGCGTGGCATAGGGCACCAAAATATCTATTTTCCCGCCTCTGTCGTCCATATCGACCCGCAGGCGGCACAGCATGGCGGCGTTGGCGGGCCGCGCAATGGTGGCAAAACGCGGGTTGGTTTCCAGCCTGTCTAAACGAAAGGTGACGGGCGAGAGTGGATCGAACGCCGCGCTCATATCGGTCAGCACCAGGCGGATCAGGCGCTCGACCAATTTGCGTTCGATGGTGGTATAGGCCCGCCCTTCAATACGCATGCTGGTGTTGCCGCGCCGCCCGCCCAGCAGCACATCGACAATCGAATAAATCAGCGCGCTATCGACCGTCATCAGGCCCGAATTATCCCACTCCTCGGCCTTGAACACCGCCAGCATGGCCGGCAGCGGAATGCCGTTGATAAAATCGCCAAAGCGCACCGAGGTCATTTGATCGAGGCTGACTTCAACGTTTTCTGAGGTAAAGTTGCGCAGGCTGGTGGTCAGCACGCGCACCAGCCGATCGAACACCACTTCCAGCATGGGCAGGCGTTCATAATTCACCAACGCGCTGTTGATCAGCGCCATGATGCCCGAATTTTCTTCCTTATTGGTGCCGCCGCCAAAGCCCAGTAAACTGTCAATTTCTTCCTGGCTTAACACGCGTTTAGAATCGCCGCCTTCGCCCTCGCCACTGGTGGCCGCGGCCCAGGCGGCGGCTTCGGCATCGGCTCCGTCACCACCGGCGGCATCAGCGGCTGGTTTTTCGCCCCCCTCCGACATGGCGGCCCACTCTGCCGCCAGTTTGTCATCGTCGGTTTGCTCGCCATCGGCCATTATTGCACCAGCATTTCCAAGAAAAGCACGTCATACACCTTGGCGGGATAAGCGGCTTCAGCCACACGCGCCAGCAATTCTTCGCGCAGGCGATAAATGCCGGCCGATCCGCGCAAATCCTCCACCCGCAATTCGCGCAAATAAACCTGGAAATTATCCAGCACGCGGGGTTTGGCTTTATCGAACTTGGCTTTGTCTTCTTCACTGGCCAGCTCGACCGACACACGTATTTTCAAATAATTCACGCGCCGACCATCGCCCTGAAGGTTGACCAGCAGCTCGCCCAAATCAACGAACACACTGCCCTCTGCCTTGCGCTTTTCTTCTTCCTCTTTTTTATTCTGCTCGGCTGCGGCTTCGGCATGTTCGGCATCGGCCGCTTTGTCTTTGCCGCCCATCACACCTGAAAAAAACAACCCCGCCACAATGGCGCCGATCAGAACAACCGCGCCGCCGCCGAACAGTGCAATTTTTTTAATGGGCAGGCCTTTTTTGGCCGCAGCCTCGCCTTCGGCCCCGGCATCACCCTCGGCGCCCTCGTCGCCTTCTTTTTTGTCGGCGTCGTCGTCTTTTTCTTTATCTTTGGCTTTTTTGTCTTTCTCAGCCATACCCAGTCTCCCCCACCCTATTCTTGGGGCCAGTATGGTTAAGAAAGTGTAGAGAGGGGGAAAGTCTGAGAATAAGTGACTGAAACACTTCGCCGTAAAGCCTAGGCGGCTTTGGGAACGAAATAGGGCAGGTGTTTAGTGCCTGCCCGCCAAAACAATGGGTGGCCCACAAAAAAGCCCAGCGGCGTTTGGGGCAGCACCACTGTTTTGAACGCGGGGTGATCACATGGCCTAGAGTGCTCCGTGCACAATTGCGCCATGGTATGTGCCCATTGCTGGCGGGTGCCATGTTCCAAAAAAGCCGCCGGCACCATATCAACCGCAGCGGCATCTGGCACAACCTCTACCCCCTCGACAGGGCAATCATTCCCAAAATGTCTGACACACACAGGCACATGGTGTGGAAATTTTTCAGATAGCTCAGCAAAAATTTTTTTCACCTGATCGTGTGGGTGCGCGGGCAAAATCTGCGCTGTCATGTGGGTTCCTTTCAAATTCTTTCCTCGTTACACCAAACATCGCGCCGCCCGTCAACAGGCTGATTTTGTTTTTATTTCCAAGCCCCTAAGGTTTTTGGCCCCGCGCCCGCACCCCCCAGAGCCGATGTTGGCATGGTTTCTGCATTTCAACCCTTGTTGGGCGTCATGGGGGCGCTCTGTCACCAGAGGGGCAACCGGGGGGTTCGTTTGGATATTTCTGCGCTTGTTCTTGTCAGCCGGCAGGATGCCCTGCAGCGCCAGATGGATGTGGCGGCGAATAACATCGCCAACGCCACCACCGTGGGCTTCAAGCAGCAGCAAAATATCTTTCAAACCTATCTGGCCAAATCGTTTGGCGGCGACCCTGTGCATTATGTGATTGATAAAGGCACGGCCATTGATTTTCGCAACGGCCCCCTCACTCAAACCGGCAACGCGCTGGATGTGGCGGTCGATGGCGAAGGGCTGATGCCTGTGCAAACGCCCCAGGGTGTCGCCTATACCCGCGCGGGCAGTTTTACCCTCGATGATCAGGGACACATCATCACCTCGGCCGGCTATCCCGTGCTCAGCAACGGCGGCGCGCCCATTATTGTGCCCACCGAAGCCCGCCACATTACCATTACCGGTAACGGATCTATTCGCACCGAAGCCGGCGAAATTGGCCGCCTTGGCGTGGTCACCTTTGCCCGCCCGCAAGAAGTGACGCTGAGCGGTGAAGGACTTTATCGCACCACACAGGCCGGCGTAGCCAACGAAAACGCCCGCTTTGTGCAGGGTGCGCTTGAACAATCGAACGTGCAGCCCGTGGTGGAGCTGACACGCGTGATGGAGGTTTCGCGCGCCTATCAGCAAACGGCGCGCTTGATCGACCAAGATTTTGAACGCCAGCGCAACGCCATCCGCGCGCTTGGCCGAACAACAGCGGCATAAGGAGACACCCATGAGAGCCATGGCCATTGGAGCGACAGGAATGCTGGCCCAGCAGCTGAATGTCGAAGTCATCTCGAACAACATTGCCAACATCGGCACCAGCGGCTTTAAGCGCCAGCGCGCCGAATTTCAAGATTTGCTGTATCAAAACGTGCGCCAGGTCGGCGCCCAAAGCTCGGATACCGGGTCGATTGTGCCCACAGGCATTCAGGTGGGCCTTGGGGTGAAAACCGCCGCGGTGTACCGCATCAGCGAGCAAGGCAACATCAACGTCACCAACAATCAGCTCGATCTGGCCATCAACGGCAAAGGTTATTTCCAAATCACCATGCCCGATGGCACCACCGCCTATACCCGCGCAGGATCATTGCAGCTCGACCCCTCAGGCCAGATTGTGACCGCCGATGGTTATGTGGTGAACCCCGCGCTGACCATTCCTGCCGACACGCTGGAAATTACAGTCAACCCCAGCGGCGAAGTGCTGGCGAAGCAAGATGGACAAACCGCGCTGACCAACATTGGACAAATCCAGCTGGCCACCTTCCCCAACGAAGCGGGCCTGGAAGCGATTGGTGATAACCTGTTGCGTGAAACAGCGGCCAGCGGCAGCGCCACCACCGGCAACCCGCAAAGCGCCGGCTTTGGAAAAATTATTCAGGGCAGTCTTGAAAATTCTAACGTCAACATTGTGTCTGAAATCTCGAACCTGATTACGGCGCAGCGGGCGTATGAAATGAACTCGCGTGTTATTCGGGCGGCCGATGACATGCTCAGCACCCTTAATCAAATCCGGTAGGGCGTGATGGTGAGGTTCTTGAAAAACATCCTCCAGCCAAAAAGCCGTCATTCCGGCCAAGCGAGCGTCGCGAGCGCGAGGCGGAATCTATGGCCCAGCAATCGGATGGCTGGGGGATGGATCCCCGCCTTCGCGGGGATGACGATCACGATAGTGTTAGCCATCACTCTATTCGCCTTTTCCACGCAAGCCGCAACACCCACCGACGAAAAACCCATCATCACGCTGCAGCCCGTGGCCGAGATTGAGGGCGATACGGTGATGCTGTCAGATTTATTTTTGGGCCTTGCGCCCGAACAAGATAAGCCGCTGGCTGCCGCCCCCGAACCTGGCAAGCAACGTGTTTATCATGTCCTTACCCTCGCGCGTCTTGCGAAAGCCAACCGCCTTGCCTGGCGCGCCGCCACCATGAGTGATCAGGTGCTGGTCAAGCGCCGCGCGCAATCGCTGGATGCCAGAACCGTTGAGACGATCTTGATGAACGCGCTGAAGGAAAAAGACGCGGGCGATGATATCACCCTGCATATGGATCAGCGCGTGGCCGATGTGCTGCTGCCCGCGGGCGATGCGCCGCAGCTGACCCTGAACAGCCTGAATTATGATGCCGCGCTGCGCCGCTTCACGGCCGATATGACCGCCACCACGGGCAAGGTTTCGCGCAAACTGCTTTATTCGGGCCGCGTCACACCCATGCAAGAGATTCCGGTGCTGGCACGCAGCATGACACTCGGCACCATCATCACCGCGTCCGATCTGACATGGATCAAAACCACCGCCGATCGCGCCGCCGGCCTGATGACCGATGCCACCCAGCTGGTGGGGCAAGAGTTGCGCCGCAATCTGGCCGAAGGTCAGGCCCTGCGCTTGCGCGATGTGGCCATGCCACGCCTGGTTAAACGCGGACAAATGGTGACCATGCGCATCGCCTCGCCCATCATGTCGATGACGGCGCGCGGCGTGGCCCAAAGCGATGGCAGCGCCGGCGATCTTCTGCGCCTGCAAAACACCCAAAGCAAACGCGTGGTGCAAGGCGTGGTGCAGCCCGATGGCACGGTGGTGGTCGATATGCCCATGCCCGCACTGGCGCAGCAACGCCCATCAACTGTGATCCGATAGGGGGAGAACGTGAAAGACAATCAACCGCAAAAAATTTCTGTGCCACAGAAATTTACCCGTGTGGGAAAAATCCTGTGCTGTGCGACCTTGGCCACCCTGCTGTCGGGGTGCAACGCCATGACACGCATTTCTGAACTGGGCAGCACGCCCAGCCTGGCCCCCATCGAAAATCCGCACGAAAAACTGCCGCCCGTGCAGATGCCCATGCCGGCGGCCCTGGTGGCCGAACGTCAGCCCAATTCGCTGTGGCAGCCAGGTGCACGCGCCTTTTTCCGCGATCAACGCGCCTCACGCGTGGGCGATATTCTCACCGTCAACATCAACATCAACGATAAAGCCGAGCTGGAGAATGAATCAAAGCGCACGCGCACCAACAGCGAAGGAGCGAAGCTGCCCAAAATTATGGGTTATGAAACCGCGCTGAAAGATTATTTATCGAACGAGATTGACCCGACCAACACCACCGACATTGAAACCGACAGCTCATCCAACGGCAAGGGCCAAGTGGATAGGAGCGAAAAAATCAACCTCAAAGTGGCCGCCACCATCACGCAGGTGCTGCCCAACGGCAATCTGGTCATTTATGGCAAGCAGCAGGTGGCCGTGAATTATGACCTGCGCGAGTTGCAAATTAATGGCGTCATCCGCCCCGAAGATATTTCGAGCGAGAACACCATCAATTACGAACAAATCGCCGAAGCGCGCGTCGCCTATGGCGGCCGCGGACAGATGATGGATGTGCAGCAGGCGCGTTATGGCCAACAGCTGTACGATATCATCTTTCCGTTTTGAGGTGTCATCATGCTGATGCATTTATTTCATGGCGATCATCCCCACGCAGACAAGAACCTTGGCCCAACCCCCATGACAACAGAGAAGGCACAACACTGCCGTGCCTGCGACGGCAGGCACCCATCACCCGCACTCAACTCTAGAAGTCACGGATGGATGATGGGCTCCTGCTTTCGCAGGAGCTTCAGTTTTTTTTCTCTCCCTGTTCTCATCACGCCTGAGGTCGACGCCGTCAGAACAGTGATGGGTTTTGTTGCCAGCGTCGGGGAGAACGGGTTGGAAAGAATGCTTGTTTGAGACGCGATGAATGATAGGGTTTCGGTTTGCAACTCTCCCCCCACGCAAACCGGAAAACGCGGGCCGGGTGGCCTCTATTCCCTCCCCACGATGCCACCCCCCGCGGTGAATTAACCAAAATTTTTTGACACCCAAAACTATTCTGCGTATTTTTTGTATATTCCCGAAGGAGACATCATGCCACGCCAAAACTTACTTTTTGATCCTGCTAAAGCCATTGTTGAACGCAAGGGTTACCCACGTCACCGTCAAAACTTTCGCCGTGGCATCTGCGCGGTCACTGGGCGCGTTTTTTGTTACCAGGCCACTGAAAACATTCACCAAACGAAAGATGGTTCTTCCTACTTTCCCCTGGCATGCAGGACGACAAAGAAACCTGTCATTTTGCGCGATATAGATGTTGCAAAGTTCATAGTGTGTGAAGACATGGGGGGTATACGCAATCTTGATCGCATCCAGACTTCGGGCGTTTTCAAAAGATTATCAGAACAGGAGCGGACGATGGTGTTGGCGGTTTATGATGCTCTCTATTACAGCAACGACACTCGTTATAAAACATGGCATCGCCGCCCAGGCCTTGCTGCCAGCAACCAAGATATGCGCCTGATGGGTTGGCGCCTGTGTCGTTACACAGCCCCCATCATTCATTTTTAACAAGGTGGAAGCCCGCCCCAGACCCGGTAAAACACGTTACGGTTGCTGCCTTTCGGCCCTGGCCGGGTTGGCGCGCGCGCCGTCCTGTTGCGGACTTCCACCACCTTTCTACCGCCATTGTGTGCGCGCATCAACTTGCGCTACAAAACAGCATGCCTCGCGTTGTTGTTGTGTCGCTCCTGCTTCTGCTCACCGCGTGTGCGGGGCCGTCTCCGCGCGATTATGAATTTGCGCCACCCATCACCACGGGTGGTCGCCTGTGCCTTATTCAATGCCAGCAGGCGCGCGAATTTTGCCGCGAGCAGTGCGGCCTGCAATCAAGCCCCTGCTATCGCCATGCCGAACAGCGCGCCGTGCAGGCCTATGACCAGTATCTGATCGACATGGCCAAGATCAGACAAACGCCCGAGAAAAAACTGCACGATTTTATGGACGCGTCATCGTGTCAGAGCGTGACATGCCGTGATGATTGTGATGGTGCCTATCGCACCTGCTATAGCGGCTGCGGCGGCGAGGTTATTCCGGCGTATTAGATTTTAGAAAAACGCCTTTCAGCCGCTCATACTGCGCCACCAACACCGGTCGTTCATATGTTAAGACTGTGGCCGCATGGACAATATCGCTCGGCAACAGTTTTTGTGGCACATGCCACCACAGGGCCTTTGGCGAGTTTGCCCCCAGAATATCGGCGGCCAGCACATGATTGACAAAGAAAAACCCACCCATCAGCTGTGAAAATTCTCTCACGGCCTTGGGGTTTTTATGGGCAGCGCGGCTGAGGACCCACGGCAAATAAAAAATAACATCATGCATGTGGGCGGGGTCATCAAGGTTGAAGCCGCCTTTTATCCCTAAGTCTGCTGATAATTCTTCGAACTGATGTCTAAAAATTCCGCCATGATGTTGGTCGATGAATACAAGCTGAGGAATAATATCGCTTATTGATAACATGCCTTGCCCCGCCGTTTCCTTCGCCACCACATGCCATGCGGCTGAAAGAAAACTCATCACATCTAAATCTTGGTCGATGTTGGGGATCCTGACACCCCCTTCATCCACCACGCCAGCAACAGGGCTGGGCACAGCATGGGTGTTGATCAGCGACGGGGGAAATTGGGGCCGACGACGGCGATTCATGTTTTCTTCGCGGCCTCGGTCGCTTCGTTTTGCTTCAGCATGTCTGAAAAATTGATGGGCGCCATCAGAAGGGGGGGGAAGCCGCCATCTTGCGTGGTGGCCGCCACAATGCTGCGCGCAAACGGAAACAGCAGCGCCGGACAATCCACCATCAGCAGCGCCTTCACCTGCGCTTCGGGCAATTTGGGCAGTGTAAACACGCCGGCATAAGCCAGCTCACAAATAAACACGGTGCGATCGGCCACTTTGTTTTCAGCCTTCAGGCGCAGGGTCACTTCATACACGCCCTGATCGTTCAAGGGAATGCTTTGCACATTCACCGCCACATCCACGCGCGGCTCGGCCTTGGGTGGCTCGGCAAACAAATGCGGCACCAAGGGGCTTTCAAACGATAAATCTTTCACATATTGGGCATTGACGGTGATGGGCTGGGTCATGGTTCCTCTGGGCCATGCCTTATCATGCAGCTTTATTTGCGGCAAGCGGGTTGTGGCTTCTTGCACACGGCGCGGCAATGCCGCATATATAGGGGCATGGGCATGTTCGACATCATTCTGTTTGCCGCGGCCGCGGCTTTTTTGGCGTACCGCGTGTACATGGTGCTGGGCCAAAAGCGCCACGATGAAACCCAACGCCCCAACCCCTTTCAGCGGCGCGAGGAACAAGCCAAGCCCCCCCACAAGCGCGATGACGCGGCCGAAGACAGCCCCGATCTCAGCCCGCTGGCCCTGCCTGGCAACCTCGATCTAGATGGCGAGGCGCCCCCCAAACCCTTTGCAAAACTTGATGCCGCGCCCGGATCGCTGGCGGGCACGCTGGCGCAAATTAAAAACATCGATCGCACCTTTGATGAGAAAGAATTTGTGGGCGGCGCCAAAGAAGCCTTCAAAATAATTGTGGGCGCCTTTGCCCGTGGCGATAAAGGCATGCTGCGCACGTTGTTGTCTGAGCGTGTTTATCAACAATTCGCCACAGCTATTGAGGCGCGCGAGAAACAACATTTGACCCAAACCACCGATGTGGTGTCGATTGCCGAAGCGGGCGTCACCACCGCGCGGCTGGAAGGCGGCAAGGCTTATATCACCGTGGCGTTCACCAGCCAGCAGCGCAACCACGTGAAAAATGCCGCCGGCGAAACGGTCGAAGGCGATGCCCGCCGTGCGGAAGATATTGCCGACACATGGACCTTCATGCGCGATCTGCACGACACCGACCCTAATTGGATTTTGGTTGAAACCCGCGCGGCCTAAAACGATGATCCAAGCCTTTAGTCCCCAACCAAGCTTGTGGGATTATTTAACTCTAAAATTATTGTCATTCCCGCCCCGTGTGGTAGCGCCGGGTAAACTTCGGTCGGAATCTATGTTCAAAATTCGTGAAACAGCCACAGAAAAAAGACTGAATCTCCTGCGAAAGCAGGGGGCCATCACGCCTCGGTTGTCTTTGATGTTTCATGCGAGTGTTGGGTGCCTGCCTTCGCAGGCACAGCAGTATTGTTTTTTAATCGTCAAAATCTTTCCCTTCGCCGCCCTGCTGCTGCTCTCGGCGTGCGAGACAGCGCCCACAAAACCCTCGGCCGATATGACCACCCCCACTTATACGCCCGTGGCCTTTGATGACATGCCAGGTTTTGCGGCCGAGACGTGGGATGAAAGCCTGCACACCGCCTTCACCAAAAACTGCGCGCGCTGGCAAAAGAAAACGGGCGATGACGCCCTGCCGTGGCAGACCGTGTGCGCCACGCTGCCCGCCACGCACAATGCCGCCGCACTGCAACAGTGGGTTGTGCAAAATTTTGCGCCTTTTGCCGTCACGGCGGGCAGCAATCCCTTCGGTCTTTTCACCGGCTATTATGAACCCCAAATTGCGGCCGCCCCCGCGCCTGTGGGAAATTTCCAACACCCCATCTATGCCCGCCCCACCGATTTGGTTCAGGTTGATTTGGGCGCCTTTCGGCCCGAATGGCAGGGCGAAAAAATTTGGGGTCAGCTGATGGGCGCGCCCACATCGCTGACGCTTGCCCCCTACCCCGATCGCGCCGCCATTGCCACGCGTTTTATGCCCGCCAGCATTTTGGGCTTTACCGATGATCCCATCGGCCTTTTTGTGCTGCACATTCAGGGGTCGGGCCAACTGCGCTTTGCCGATGGCACCATCACACGCATTGGCTATGATGGCGTGAACGGCCGCCCCTATGTGGCGCTGGGCAAGGTGTTGCGCGAGCGTGGGTTGCTGGAAGCGCCCATCAACATGCCCAAAATCCGCGCGTTTTTGGCCACCCAGCCGCCAGCGCAACTTCAGGCATGGCTGAATGAAAACCCTTCCTATGTTTTTTTCAAAACCAACGCGGGCGAAGGGCCGGTGGGCAGTTTTCAGGCCCCCCTCACACCAGGGCGCGCGCTGGCGGTTGATCCGAAAAGCATTCCGCTGGGCAGCCTGGTGTGGCTGGATGCCGCGCACCCCGACGAAGGCCAGCCGCGTCTTCAGCGCCTGATGCTGGCGCAAGATACCGGCGGCGCCATTAAAGGCATGGTGCGGGGCGATGTGTTTTGGGGCGCGGGCGAGGCCGCCGCCCACAACGCCGGCCTGATGCAAAGCCAAGGGCGCTATTTTGTGCTGCGGCCCCAAGTCACGTCGGTCGCGCCTCATTAAATTTCACAGTTTCATCATGGCGCCTATGGCGCCGGCCCCCACCTTGGCGAGGATCAACGCCAGCAAAAACATCAGTCTTTTTTCTATCTCTGTTTCGTCAACCTTAGGGCGGATGATAAGCCGCGCGTGAGAACCATCAGCCTAACCGCTGGGACCATTCGGGGCGGGGCCATCCTGGCCTGTCAGGGCGCCCAGAAATCTTCCAACCTTTGGTTGTGCCGCCACTTGTTTATTGTACTCATCTTTCAATTTTGTCGGCACGTTTTCTTCTTTCAGTTGGTGCAGCTGGCCCGTAGCCGCCAGCGCATCGCACAGCATCAAGAAATGGCCTGGGTGTTTGAAGCTTTGGGGGCCAAGCGTGCCAACATCCACAAAATCAGCGCCGTTGATATCATCGGCCGGTGTCAAACCATCCTTGGTTAAGCCGTGGCCTTTATCGATGACGTAAACAAGGCCGCGCGTTGACATGGCCATCAAGTCACCCTTTTGTATGGGGCCGCGTGGCGTATCGCTGTCATACATGCGCACATCACCACTCACCAAGCGTGGGGGAAGCTGAACGACCTTGGCTTTGCCTTGTTCCACCAGTGCCTTGAGTTTTTTGGCAAACGTTTTGCCCAGTTCCTCGTCCATTTCACGCCAGCATGACGGAAAACTTTATGGGCACGATCGCCTGATAACTGGAAGTCTGATAACCTGACATGACCCAAAAAACACACAGGGGTGACGGGATCAAAGCCAACAGGGGGACGATCTTCGGCTGCGAACGCTACATAAAGATCAACGATTTGTTGTCTATTTTTTATGACATCGTCGGGAGTATGGGTCATCGTTATGCCTCCAGTTTTCTCACCCTAGCACATCAAGCGCGCGGCCAGAAATTTAATAGTTTCAGCAGAAAAAAGCGGGGCTAAACATTAAACTTGAAGTGCAGAACGTCGCCATCGCGCACAATATATTCCTTGCCTTCCTGGCGCAGTTTACCGCCATCACGCGCGCCAGCCTCGCCGCCCAGGGCCACATAATCATCATACGCAATGGTCTCGGCCCGAATAAATCCGCGCTCAAAATCGGTATGAATGACACCTGCCGCCTGGGGTGCTGTGGCGCCTTTGTGCACTGTCCAGGCGCGCGCTTCTTTAGGGCCCACCGTGAAGAAGGTGAGAAGCTGCAGCAGCCCATAACCCGCGCGGATGATTTTGTTCAACCCCGGCTCGGCAAGACCCAGCGATGATAAAAATTCCTGCTGCTCGTCGGGCGAGAGTTGCGCCACCTCGGCTTCGATGGCGGCGGCCACACGCACCACGGGCGCCCCCTCGGCCCGCGCTTTTTCCTCCACCCGCTTAGATAAATCATTGCCCGCCGCAACCTCGCCATCATTCATGTTGGCCACATACAGCACAGGCTTGGCGGTGATCAGCTGCTGGGTGGCAAAAATCTTTTTCTCCTCATCATTCAGCGTGGGCCACACGGTGCGCGCGGGTTGGCCCGCCGCCAGCGCGGCCTGAACCTTTTCCAGCACAGGGGCCAGGGCCTTGGCGTCGGCATCATTTTGCTTGGCGCGCTTTTGCAAATTGGGCAGGCGTTTTTCAACACTGTCGAGATCGGCCAGCATCAGCTCGGTCTCCACCGTGTCGGCATCGCGCACGGGGTCAACACTGCCTTCCACGTGCGTGACATCGCCGCCGGCAAAGCAGCGCAGCACATGAATAATGGCATCGACACTGCGAATGTGGCCCAAAAATTGGTTGCCCAAGCCTTCGCCCTTGCTGGCGCCGCGCACCAACCCCGCGATATCGACAAACTCTAACTGAGTGGGGATGATTTTGGCCGAGCCGGCCAGCGCGGCCAGTTGATCCAGCCGAGGATCGGGCACCGAGACGCGGCCCACATTGGGTTCGATGGTGCAGAAGGGATAATTGGCCGCCTGCGCCGCGGCCGTGGCCGTCAGCGCGTTGAACAGCGTCGATTTACCCACATTCGGAAGCCCGACAATGCCGCAGTTAAAGCCCATGATTTTTTCTCCTGCGGCAACTTACGGCAATTTGGAATTTCGGCAAGCCCGCCGAAAATCAGGCCAAGTCTCCGGTGCGCCTCACATGCACCTTACAACAAAACATCACCAATAAAACGGCGTTTGCTGGCATCCATCAGCGCCCCATTATTTCCCATCATTGGGCGGCTGAGCAGTCGTACTTGATGAGGTTGAAACCCTAAAACCCGCCTGCATCCTTCACTTTATGAAAACCGCTTGGGGTGATTTCATAGATGGACAATCGGCGTTCGGCCAGGCCGCCGGCGGTTAAGCGAAACAGACCATCGACCCCGTCAAAGCCGCCGGCGGTTTGAAACTGCGCGGCCTCCAGCGGGCGGCCCATGCGCGACAGCGCCCCCAGCATGGCCACCGCATCGTACGCCAAGCTGGCCAGGCGCGGCGGTGCGGCCCCAAAGGTGTTTTGATACTGCCCCACAAAACGGCGACGCATGCCATCGTCGGGGGCGGCATACCACGCGCGCGTTCCTGCGGCCAATTTTTCGGGCGCCACATCTTCCCACTGACCGCTACCCAACACGGTGATGCGCGAAAAATCAAACCCCTGTGCGGTCAGCTGGGCCATGAGGCTGGTTGAAAAATTGCCGCTTTCGGGCAGCACAAGCGTATCGATCGCATCTTTTTTGGCCACCAGTGCCACCAGCGCTTTGGCAAGGCCCGCCGCCCCCGCGCCATAGCGCACCACGCCCGCATCGTTCATGCCAAACTGTTTGATGGCGCGCATATAGGCCACTTCGACCAAGCCCCCATAACTGTTGGCGGGCAGAAGCGCTGAAACATTTTTGGCACCGCGGCTGGCGGCATAATCCATCACGGCCATGATTTGCTCACCCGGATTAAACCCCAGCGCATACATGCCGTTGCCGGCCACCGCAGGATCGTTTGAGAAAGACAGCACAGGCATTTGCGCCGCAGCGGCTGTGGCCCGAATGGCGCGCGCTTGCGCCCCATACAGCGGCCCCACCACCAGCTGCGCGCCTTCGGCCATCACGCTGCGCAGGGCGGTTTCGGCGCTGGCGGCGGTCTCGCCACTATCGCGCGGCAGTAAATTCAGATCAGCACCGCTTTCCATAACAGCCAGCTGCGCGGCGTTCTGCATGGCCTGCCCCAGTGCGGCCGATTTTCCTGAGAGTGGCACCAGCAAACCCACCTTCAGGCCCGCGGGCGCGGCGTTGCCCGTGGGGGCGTGAGGGGCAGCATCATAATCGGCAGAGGGGTGGCTGCGCCAACCATAAGGCTGGGGCGTGCTGAAAGTGGCGGGCGATGCCCCAGGCGATGACAGGGGCGATGATGATGATAAGGGCGACGGCCCGCGCTGATAATAGGCAGGACCAGGCACCAAGGGCACGGTTTGTCTCGCCACCGTATCTTGCGGTAGTTTCTTCGGCGTGGCGGCGCAGGCCCCCAACACAGAAACACAAAGCAGTGCAAGAAACAGTCGCCTCATCGTGGTATCCTCAGCTGGCCAGATCGCTGCAGCTTAGTGCAGAGCATGCACGCGCGCAATTGCAGGCCGGGCTTTATGTAGTGGCCACGCCGCTGGGCCATTTGGGCGATATCACGCTGCGCGCCCTGGTGGTGCTGGCGGGGGCCGATGTGGTGGCCTGCGAAGATACGCGTCACAGCGGGCAGCTGCTGCATCATTATGGGTTGAAGAAAAAACTTCTGCCGTTTCATGAACATAATACGCGCGCCCAGGTGCCAAAAATTTTATCGCTGATGGCGGCCGGCCAGGCCGTGGCGCTGATCAGCGATGCCGGAAGCCCCCTTATTGCCGACCCGGGGCGAGAACTGCTGCTGGCGTGTCGTGAAAAAAACATGTTTGTCACAGTGGTGCCGGGGGCCGTGGCCAGCATGGTGGCGTGGCAGCACAGCGGCCTGACCAACGGGCCCATGATGTTTTTGGGTTTTCTGCCGCCCAAAACGAAAGCGCGTAAAGATTTTTTGGTGAGTGTTGAGACAGTGCAGGCGGCTTTGGTGTGTTATGAAGCGCCGCATCGATTGCTGGAAACACTACAAACGCTGCACGCGCTGTGGCCCGAAAGGCCGGTGACAGTGGCGCGCGAGCTGACCAAAAAATTTGAACACATCAAAACAGGCCCGCCGCACGAATTGTTTAATTATTACACACAGCACGCCGATGAATGTAGGGGCGAGGTGGTGCTGGTGCTGGCACCGCCTGTGACAACACCCACCATTATCACCGAGGCGGATCTGAAACAATCGCTGACAAAAAATATGTCGGCCAAGGCGCTGGCCGAAGAATGGGCCGCCACCACAGGGGTCAGCAAGCGCGATATTTATAACCGGCTGATGGCATTGAAAAATGGCAAACATCGCCAAAATTAAACGCGGCGCGCGGGCGTGGCGTACAGGACATGTGGCCGAACTGTGCGCGCGCCTGTGGCTGCAGATGAAGGGATACACCATTTTGCGCCGCAACTGGCGCACGCCGGTGGGCGAGGTTGATATTCTGGCGGCACGGCGTGATGTTTTGGTGATCGTCGAAGTTAAATATCGCCCGCGTATCGCGGATGGGGCCGAAGCCATCAGCCCCCGGCAACAACAGCGATTGCAGCGCGCCATGGCCTATGCGGCGGCCGCCTACCCGCCTTATTCAACCCTGCGGATCGATGTGATGTTGCTGGCGCCTTGGCGCTGGCCACACCATATTCACCATGCATGGGAAGGTACGGCATGACCAAAACACAGGCCTAAACCCTCTCACTCAGCCAAATGGCCAGCCGGCAGCCGCGGCGAATGGCCCCGCGCAACAAGGGGTAATAAGGTAACGTTGTGGCATCGTGGTCGCAGCCTGTGGCGCGATGATCGTCCTCATCATCGCGGAATTTTTTCAAGCATCGCACCAACTCAACCTCATCATCGCCCAAATATTCAATCTGTTTCTGATAATGGTCGATAATCACTTCCTCGACCGCCACGGTGCAGGCCATGGCCGCGCGCGGGCCCAGCATGGCCGTGCCAGCCCCCAGCGCAAAACCCGCCACGCGCCAAAACGGCATCAAGGCTGTGGGGCGCACGCGCCGCTGCCGCAACATTTTTTCAAACGCTTGCCAATGTTCTTCTTCCTGCGCGGCCATGTGTTGAATGGTTTTGCCCACCGGCTTTTTGCCCAGCACGGCCAGCTGGCCCGCATAAATCTGCTTCGCGCCAAATTCGCCCGCATGATCAACCCGAAGGGCGCGCGCCACATAGTGTTTGTGGGAAATATCCCCCGGCAGGCGTTGGCGCGTTTTTTTCCTAGCGGTTGTCATAGCGCCCCCACGATGCAAGCGCATAAAGGCAAAGCACCACAGAAAGCGCTGTGTTCCACACCGTCATCGAGATGCCGGCAAAGGCCCAGTTCACCTCATCGCACCGAATAATGTTCATCTGCCCCATAATTTCATTCAACAACTGTGTGGCGTTTTCGGCTGCGCTGATGTTTCCCACACAACCGGCCAGCCCTTGCCACCAATGCTGCTCCACGCCCACATGAAAAAACGCAAGGCCAGCGCCCGCAGCAAAGGCCAGCGCCAGCAGCAGCAACAGCGCGCGCCGATAAGCCAGCATGACAAAAAAACCTGCGAGAGAGAGCAGAAGCGCCGCCGCATAGGGCCAGCGCTGCCACACACACAATTCGCACGGCTGGATGTTGTAAAAATATTGCGCGCCCAGCGCCACCACCAATGCGGTGGCCGAGATCAACGCGGCGTTGAGAAACACAAACCGCGCCTGAAAAAGTTCAAACAACATCTCAGCCCGCCTTGCGCACAACCAGGTGCGTACGCGCAAAATCTTCATAAAAACTCAGGCTTTCGGGGTTGGCCAGCGCCGTGATGTTGGTCACAGGCTTGCCATGAAAAATGTTCAACACCGCCATTTCGGCTTTTTTGGCGTTGCGCGTCACAGGAATATCGGGCGCGGCCACAATATCATCGGGCACGTGGCGCGGGCTGCCCTGATGGCGCAGCGCGGTGTTGATTTTTGTTTTCAAATCGTCATCCAGCGCATAACCCTGGGCCAGTTTCACAAACACAAAAATTTTATCGTGGTCGGCGGTTTGATAGCCCACCACCAGGCTGTTATCCACCTCGGGCAATGGTTCAATAATATTATAAAATTCAGCCGTGCCAATGCGAATGCCCTGGCGTTTTGTGGTGGCATCCGATCGGCCATGAATAATATAACCACCGCTTTCGGTTTTCTCGATCCAATCGCCATGACACCAAACGCCCGGAAATTTTTCAAAATAGGCGGCACGATATTTTTTGGCGCCGTCATCATTCCAAAAACGCACGGGCATGTTAGGAAATGGTTTTTTGCACACCAGCTCGCCCGCGCCATGGCCCGCCGCCAGCGGTTGGCCGTGTTCGTTCATCACATCCAAATCGAACCCAAGGCCGGGGCCCTGAATTTCGCCGCGCACCACGGGCGAGAGGCGGTTGCCCAGCACAAAACACGCGCAAATATCGCTGCCGCCAGAGATCGAGGCGACCGGAATATCGGTCACCACATTGTCATACAAATAATCAAAATGTTCGTGCAGCAGGGGCGCGCCGGTCGAGGTGAGCAGGCGCACACTGGCCAAACTGTGTGTTTTCTTCGGGTTCAAGCCAAGGTTGCGAATGGCCTGCACATAAGGGGCCGAGGTGCCAAACAGAGTAAAGGCCACCGCATCGGCATAATCGAACAACACATGCCCGGCACGCGCCACGGGGCTGCCATCAAACAGGGCCAAGGTGGCGCCCGATGCGAGCGCCGATATTTGCCAGTTCCACATCATCCACCCGCAGGTGGTGAAATAAAACACAATATCTTTTTTGCGCACATCGCAGTGCAACTGATGTTCCACCATATGGCGCAGCAGCATGCCGCCCTGCGAATGCACAAAACATTTGGGCAGACCCGTGGTGCCCGATGAATAAAGAATAAACAGCGGATGATCGAACGGAAGTTGTTCAAACGCCAGTGTGGCGGCGCTGTGTTTGTCCAGCATCTCTGGCCAGCTGATTTGGGGCACGTTTGTTTGCGGCACCGGCGCATAATCAAGATAGGTGGCCGTCAGCACATGCTGCACGCTGGGCAGCTCGGCCACAATTTGGCTGATCTTGGCGCGATCATCAATTTTTTTGCCTTTGTAAAGATAGGCGGTGGTGGCGATCAGCACTTTGGGTTCAATCTGCTTAAAGCGATCGAGCACCAGTTGCGTGCCAAAATCGGGCGAGCAGGATGAGAAAATGGCCCCGACCGCGCTGGCGGCCATGGCCGCAATCACCGCGTCGGGCGTGTTGGCCACCAGCGCCGCCACCCGATCTCCGGGCCTTACACCACAGGCGCGCAGCCACGCGGCCAGCGCCGCCACCTGATTGTTCACCTGCCGCCATGTCAGCTGTTGCTTCACCACATCTTCGGCCCAGAAATGAATGGCCACCTCATCGGCCAGCTCATCGGCACATTTCAGCAAATTTTCGGCATAGTTAAACCGCGCCTCAGGAAACCACTGCGCGCCCGGAAATTTTTCGCCATCGTTCAAAAACACCAGCCCCTTGTGCCCCTTGATGCCGCAATAATCCCACGCATCAGACCAAAACTGCGCGGGTTCGGTCACGCTCCAGCGATGAAGCGCCGCATAATCGGGCAGCACAATATCATTCTGCGCTTCCACCATATGTTTGAAACGCGCCAGCACGCTGGTGGTCAGGTCATCGGGGCTGGGTTGCCAGTAAATCTGCTGCATCACCCAAGTTTGGTTTAACCAAAGATTCCTGGCAAGTGGCTTTGTGCTGGCCTGCCCCCTTTGTGGGCGGCAACAACATTCAACATTAACGCATCCTGACCCTAACCCCGATGCATCCAGAACGCGGCCGCCGTCTGCCCCCATGCGCGGGTGGCAAGGGGGGCCAGCGGCCAATGCGGCAAACAATCGGGCACGGCCGCCTTGCGCGATGTTTCCAGCACCAAAACGCCCCCCTTGGCCAGCCAGTTTTTTTGCAGCAGGCGATCGATCACAGGGGTGGGATCAGCCGCATAGGGGGGATCACACAGCACCAAATCACACGGCGTCGGCGCGTCATCCAACGCCAGCACATCGGCCGCAATCACGGTGCTGGCCCCCTCGGCCTTCAGATACGCCATGTTGGCGCGCACGGTTTGAAGCGCCGCCGGCGCATGATCGATAAAAAAACAGCGCCGCGCCCCGCGCGACAACGCCTCAAGCCCCAGGGCGCCCGTGCCGCAGCACACATCGGCCACCACGGCCCCTTGCAACTGCCAGTGGGGCAGCCAGGTTTGATGGGCCAGAATGTTAAACAGCGCCTGCCGCACTTTATCGGATGTGGGGCGTGTTGTGTCGGTTGATGGCGCCGCAAGGGTTCGCCCCCGCCACTGCCCTGCCACAATACGCATGAAACCCCGCAGAATGGTGAACTGCCGATCAGTCTAAGCTGTATCAACAATCACGTTAAGTGCATCAAGAAGAAAAATTGTCATTCCGGCGCATGCCGAAATCTATGGACAGATGATGGCGCGAAGGCGGGAACCTGCCACAAAACCACACCCGACAATATGGTGATCCCGGATGGGCTTGAACTGAATGGCTTTGCTGGCAAGCATCGCGCGCCTGCAAAACATTCATTCCCGCGAAGGCGGGAACCTGCCACAACCACACACCCGAAAATATGGTGATCCCGGATGGGCTTGAACCATCGGCCCTCTGATTAAAAGTCAGATGCTCTACCACTGAGCTACGGGATCACAGAGGTGTACGAGCGTTTTAGAGGGCTGGCGCGGCACAGTCAATTGCCACGTTATTTTCTTGGCAAATGGGCCAAAGCCGCGGCCACATGCGGGCTGACAAACTGCGAAATATCGCCCCCCAGCGCCGAGACTTCCTTCACAAAGCGCGAGGCGATGAAGTGGTGCGTCTCTGACGCCATGAGGAAAACTGTTTCAATATGCGGGTTCAGATGATGGTTCATGCCCGCCATCTGAAATTCATACTCAAAATCAGACACGGCGCGCAGCCCCCGAATAATCATGCGGGCGTTCAGCTGCTGGGCAAAATTCATCAGCAGGGTGTTGAAGGGCAGCACACGAATAGTGTGGCCGGCCGCCTGAAGCGGCGCCACCTCGGCCACCACCAGATCAACCCGTTGTTGCAGCGACAGCAGGGGGTTTTTGCCCGCATTCTCGGCCACGCCCACCACCAACTCATCAACCAGGCGGGCGGCGCGGGCAATAATATCGGCATGCCCCAGCGTGATGGGGTCAAACGTGCCGGGGTAAAGGGCTATGCGCATGCGCTTCTCAAAAACATTTGCAGACACCATCGGTGTGTTCTGTGTCACTCATGGTTGTCGCCTTCTGTTAAATGATCCTCGTCTAGTACCGCTACTGAAACGACTTTTTCCGCCTCATCAAGCCTGAACAACGTCACCCCCATGGTGGTGCGGCCGGCCACCCGAATATCGCGCGCGTTCATGCGGATAATCTGGCCGCCGTCGGTCACCAGCATAATTTCCTGCGTGGGGGTGATGCGGAAGGTGGCGACCACCGCCCCGTTCCGTTCGGCCATTTTGATGTTGAAAATGCCGCTGCCGCCGCGCGCGGTGCGCCGATATTCATAGGCCGATGATATTTTGCCAAAGCCGCGCTGGGTGGCGGTTAAAATAAATTCTTCCTGCGCGGCCAGCTGGGCCATGCGTTTGTCATCCAGCGTGATGGCGGCCACCTGTTCATCATCGCTGTCGCCCGCCTCATCATCGTGGCGCTTGGTTTTCAGATAAGCGGCGCGTTCTTCGGCGGTCGCATCCACGCCTTTCAAAATGGTCAGCGAAATAACCTTATCACCCTCGGCCAACTTGATGCCGCGCACACCCACCGACGTGCGCCCCGCAAACACCCGCACATCATCAAGCGGGAAGCGAATGGCCTTGCCTTGCGCTGTGGCCAGCAAAATATCATCGCCTTCGGTGCAGGTGCGCACGCCAATCAGCTTATCGCCTTCTTCCAGTTTCATGGCGATAAGGCCGCTGGCGCGAATACTGTCAAAATCGGTCAGCTTATTCCGGCGAACAGTGCCCGCTTCGGTGGCAAAGACAATATCCAGCTGCGGCCACAGCGCGGCATCTTCGGGCACGGCCAGCACGGCCGTGATATTCTCGCCCTGCTCCAGCGGCAAAAGGTTGACCAGCGCCTTGCCCCGCGCCTGCGGGTTGCCGAGGGGAAGTTTATACACCTTCAGCTGATAAACCTTGCCAAGGCTGCTGAAGAACAGCATGGGCGTGTGCGTGCTGGCCACAAAAAGTTCTGAGACAAAATCTTCTTCTTTCGTGGTCATGCCGGCGCGGCCCTTGCCGCCGCGTTTTTGCGCCCGATAGGTGGACAGCGGCACGCGCTTCACATAGCCACCATGACTGACCGTCACCACCATTTCTTCACGCTGGATCAGCTCCTCAATATCAATCTCGCCTTCCTGATCCTCGATGGCGGTGCGGCGCGGCGTGGCGAATTTTTCTCTGATCTCGGCCAATTCTTCCTTGATAATTTCCATCACGCGGTCGCGGCGCGCCAGAATATCCAGCAAATCTTTGATCAGGGCCACCGTCTCGTTCAGCTCGGCGCCGATTTTATCGCGCTCTAACCCTGTCAGGCGGTGCAAGCGCAAATCGAGGATCGCTTTCGCCTGCGCTTCCGATAAACGATAAGTGTTGCCGGCGGCGGCGGCTTCACTCACCAACTCCAGCAGCGGCACAATGCTATCGGCTGGCCAGGCGCGCGCCATCAGTTCGGCGCGTGCGGTCTCAGGGTTTGGGCCTTGCGTATCAGCGCAATCACCGCATCAATGTTCGCCACCGCCACCGCAAGTCCGATGAGAATATGGGCGCGCGCGCGCGCGGCTTTCAAATCAAACTCGGTGCGGCGAATAATCACTTCCTGCCTGAAATCGAGAAAGGCTTTCAGAAAATCGATCAAGGTCATCTGCTGCGGGCGGCCACCCTGCAGCGCCAGCGCATTCACCCCAAAGCTGGTTTGCAGCGGTGTGTGCTTATACAGCTGGTTCAGCACAATATCAGCCATCGCATCGCGCTTCAGTTCAACCACAATGCGCACGCCCTCGCGGTCGCTTTCATCGCGCAGCTCTGAGATTCCTTCGATGATTTTTTCATTCACGCATTCTGAAATGCGTTCAATCAGGCGCAGCTTGTTCACCTGATACGGAATATCGGTGATGATAATGGCCTGCCTGTCTTTCCTAATTTCCTCCACCTCGGTGCGGCCGCGCATCACCACGCTGCCGCGCCCGGTGTGAAAGGCGCTGCGAATGCCCGCGCGACCCAAAATAATGCCGCCGGTGGGGAAATCGGGCCCAGGCATCACCTCCATCAGCGTATCAATCGACACATCGGGGTTATCGATATAGGCGATGGCGGCCGTGCACACTTCGCCCAAATTGTGGGTGGGAATGTTGGTGGCCATGCCCACCGCAATGCCGTTGGCCCCGTTCACCAAAAGGTTGGGGAATTTGGCGGGCAGCACCGTGGGTTCTTCGGTGCTTTCGTCATAGTTGGGTTGAAAATTGACCGTGTCTCTGTCAATATCGGCCAGCAATTCTTCGGCGGCTTTGTGCAAACGCGCTTCGGTATAACGCATAGCGGCGGGCGGATCGCCATCCATGCTGCCAAAATTGCCCTGACCATCAATAAGCGGCAGGCGCATGGAAAAATCTTGCGCCATGCGCACCAGCGCATCATAAATGGCGGCATCACCGTGCGGGTGGAATTGACCCATCACATCGCCCACAATGCGGGCCGATTTCTTAAACGGTTTGCTGCTGCTGTAGCCGCCCATGTGCATGGCATAAAGAATGCGGCGGTGCACCGGTTTCAGGCCATCGCGCGCATCGGGCAGGGCGCGGCTGACAATCACACTCATGGCGTAGTCAAGATAACTACGCTGCATTTCATCTTCGATGGTAATGGGGGTGATGGCGTTCAGTTCGGTCACGGTTTTGGGCCTTTTTTTGTTGTCCAAAACCTAGCAAGAAGGCCTGAAAAACACAAACGAGCCTGGCCCAAAATCAGGCCACCAATTGACCACCCGACAGCGTGACCGCACGCGGCATTTTTTGGGCCAAGATGTGGTTATGCGTGGCCATAAGAACGGCCAGGCCGCTTTCTGCCACCAGTTGTGTCAGCACCTCAAACACATGGTCGGCGGTGGCGGGGTCCAGGTTGCCGGTGGGTTCATCCGCAATCAACAATTTGGGGCTGTTCGCCAGCGCGCGCGCAATGGCCACGCGCTGCTGCTCGCCCCCTGAAAGCTGGCCGGGGCGATGATCGGCCCTCTCGGCCAACCCCACGGCGCGCAATAATTCACGCGCACGCACGCGCGCCACACGGGGGGAAATTTTCACCATCAGCTGCGGCAGCATGATATTTTCAAGCGCCGAAAATTCGGGCAACAAATGATGATACTGATACACAAACCCAATCATGTCGCGGCGCAGGCGCGTGCGCGTGGTATCATCATCATGCGCGATGCGCGCGCTGTTCAGCCACACCTCGCCGCCCGATGGTTTTTCAAGCAAGCCTGCGATTTGCAGCAGCGTCGATTTTCCACTGCCTGAAGGCCCTAGCAAGGCCACCATCTGGCCCGCTTCTATGGTCAGGTTCGCGCCTTGCAGCACAGGCAGCTGACGCCCGCCTTGCGAAAAAATTTTGGTGATTTTTTTCAGTTCAAGGACAGGGTTATTCATAACGCAACGCCTCAACCGGATCGAGCCGCGCCGCGCGCCACGCCGGATACACCGTGGCCAGCAGCGACAACGACAGCGCCATGAGAATAACCTGAATAACCTCGGACCATTCGATGCGCGCGGGTAGCTGCGAGAGGAAATAAATCTCGGCCGAAAATAAATCGGTGCCCAAGAGCGCCTGAAAAAACTGCCGCACCGCTTCAATGTTCATGGCAAACACAAGGCCCAAAACCGAACCCAGCACGGTGCCCACCACGCCAATGGTGGCGCCGCTTAGCATAAAAATGCGCAAAATCTGCCCGCGCTCGGCCCCCATGGTGCGCAAAATGGCAATATCGCGCGTTTTATCCTTCACCAGCATCATCAGGCCCGAAATAATATTAAACGCCGCCACCAAAATAATGAGTGTAAGGATCAGAAACATCACATTGCGTTCCACCTGAAGGGCATTCACAAAACTGGCGTGCATGTGCTGCCAGTTCATCACGCGACGCTCAGCCCCCAGTTGTGCCGAAATTTTTTCCATCACCGCGGTCATACGGTGCGGGTTGTTTGTAAAAATCTCTAAACTCGTCACGCTCTCGCCCATGTTGAAAAAACCCTGCGCGGCCGCAAGCGGCATAAACACAAAACCGTTATCATATTCATACATGCCCACATCATAAATGGCGCCGATGCGATAGGCGCGCAGGCGCGGCATGGTGCCAAACGCCGTGGCCTTGCCGGTGGGCGAGACAAGCGTGATCTCATCGCCCACGCGCACGCCCAGGCGCTGCGCCAGGCGTTGGCCAATGGCCACATTCTCATCCACAAAATTTTCCACACGGCCCGAAACGATTTTGTCGGCAATGGTTTTTTTGGCGGCAAAATCTTGTGGGCGCAGGGCGCGCACCAGCACGCCTGTGGCCTGCCCCCGCTGACTGATCAGGGCCTGCCCTTCAATGCTGGGGTTAATGGCCACCACGCCATCGATGTCTTTCAGTTGCGCCAGCACAAGGGGCCAATCGGTGAAGGTGGCAGTTTCAGAAAACACGTTCAGGTGGCCATTCAGGCCCAAAATGCGGTTAAAAAGCTCGGCCCTGAAACCGTTCATGACCGCCATCACAATAATCAGCGTGGCCACGCCCAGCGCAATGCCCAGCAGAGAAAACCAGCTGATGACGCTGATAAACCCCTCGGCCCGACGCGCGCGCAAGTAGCGAAACGCCACGATTCTTTCGAACAACCCAAGCATGTGTCATGGTTAAGGCCATTTTCCTGTTGCTGCAAGTATTGGCGTGTGAGAAGGTGCGGGGATGAGTGATGCAAAATATTTTGGAAAACGCATAAGCCCTGATGGCGGTCGAAGTGATGGTCTGCCCGCCGCCGCCGTGGCCGAAGGCATCGCGCGCGCCAAACCATACCCTGCGCCACGCCAAGTTTATCCACCTGATGGTCTTTCAGCCAAAGCCACAAGAGATGGCGATCCTCGCACAGCTACGAATTTTCAACCCTCATAAAACAATCCCGGCTGATATTGGGGTCAGTGTTTATCAATCATGACTAGAAAAACTGAAGCCCCTGCGAAAGCAGGGGCCCATCACACATCCGCTGTTCTTGAGCTTTATTTGGGTGATGGGTGCCTGCCGGAGTTTACCCTCGCGCAGGCGGGGGCAGGCACAGCAGTGCTTTTCTATTATCACGAAGCTTCCGCCGGAATGACGCTGGCACAAGACATTTTGTGCGTTCTCTTAACCTCAAGGCCAAATCGCCAAGTTCACTTCCAACTTTTTTCGTTGCTGCGCTGTGAACGCGCTGCGCACGGGGTGCACGGGCTACCCCTTCTCCATCCCATACGCCGCATGCAGGGCGCGGACGGCCAGCTCGGCATATTCTTGCGCGATGAGCACGCTGATTTTAATTTCTGACGTGCTGATGGCCTGAATATTGATGCCACGCGCCGCCAGCGTGCGGAACATGGTGGTGGCCACGCCTGCATGGCTGCGCATGCCCACGCCAATCACACTCACCTTCGCCACTTCGGTGTCGGTCAGCACGTTTTGGTAACCCAACTTATCTTTGTGCGTTTTCAACGTCTCAATCACGCGCGAGACATCGCCGCGCGGCACGGTAAAGGTGATATCGGCCAAACCTGCGGGGTCGGCCACGTTCATCACAATCATATCGACATTAATGTTGGCATCCGACAGCGGCCCAAACAAATCGGCCTCCACCCCTGGCGTATCTTTCAGCCCAATAACGCTGATTTTCGCTTCATCACGCGCATAGGTGATGCCCGTGACCAGATTTTCTTCCATGTTGACCTCGTCTGTCAGAAGTGTTCCCGGATAATCGCTACCAATGCCGTTTTCAAAGGTGGAGAGCACCTGCACCTTAATTTTGTGCTTCATGGCCATTTCAACCGAGCGTGTTTGCAAAACCTTGGCGCCCATGCTGGCCATTTCCAGCATTTCTTCATACGTGATGCGCGAAAGTTTGCGCGCCTGAGAAACAAGCCGCGGATCGGTGGTGTAAACGCCATCAACATCGGTATAAATATCGCACCTATCGGCATTAAGGGCCGCCGCCAGCGCCACGGCCGATGTATCGCTGCCCCCCCGGCCCAGGGTGCTGATGCGCCCATCCTCGGTCACGCCCTGAAAACCCGCCAGCACGGCCACTTCGCCATCCTCCAGCCGCGCGCGCAGTTTATCGGCCTCAATGCGCAAGAGGCGCGCCTTGCTGTGCGCCGTATCGCTGACCATAGGAATTTGCCAACCCTGCCAGCTGCGCGCGCGCAGGCCACGCTGCTGCAAGGCAATGGCCATCAGGCCGCTGGTAATTTGCTCGCCTGTGGCCACCACGGCGTCATATTCGCGCAAATCATAAAGCGGGGTGACGCTGCGACACAGGCTGATCAGCCGATCGGTTTCGCCCGACATGGCCGAGACGACGACCACCAGCTTATGGCCGCGCTTGGCTTCGGCGGCCACTTTGCCCGCCGCCTGCTTGATCCGCTCGATATCGGCCACCGACGTGCCGCCAAATTTGATCACCAACAGAGACATGCCGCCATTGAAATAGAAAAATTGATGAAAGACAAGCGGTTACTTGGGCCTGTGCATTATTTTTTGGCTGTCAACGTTGGTTGTGATAGGGTTGGCTTATGGATATCGCTCTGCCCCCTCAGGTTGCCCAGATGGTTCGCGCCCACGTGGCCTCTGGAAAATATCACTCGGCCGAAGAAGTGATTCATATGGCCGTGCGCCTTCTGGCCGATCATGAAGCGATACAATCGCAGCAGTTAAAGGCCTTGCGCACCGATATCGACAAGGGCTTGAAAAGTGGCAAGCCTGTGCATGTGTCTGAGAAGGATTTTGTTCAAACCCTCTCCTCTGCGCCCCGATCATCAGGAAAACGCCGCCGTTCATGACCTATCGGCTTTACCCCCAAGCGCAGGACGACATGCGCGATGTGTGGTTTTTTCTGGGCACCCGCAACCCGCGCGCGGCCACCACCATGATGCGGAAATTTTTCAAAACATTTCAGTTGCTGGCGGCACACCCCCAATTGGGCCGGGAACGCTATGATATCAGGGCAAAAATACGCTCTGTCACTTGCTTTCCTTATGTGGTTTTTTATCAAATTTCTGGCAAACATGTTGATATTGTGCGCATTCTGCACGGCGCACGCGATATGACAGGCCTGTTTGATCAGGGGTGATGACGCAAAATCTTAACATAAATTTGACAGGATCATGGGTTAGATTTTCCTTCAAGGTGGCCCCATGACAAAAACACTTTTTCTAACGTGCCTTCTGGCCTTTGTTTTAAGCGCGGCCCATGCCATGGCCCAGCAGCCGCGGCCACCGATGAATAATTTCCATGGCACCCTGCGGCCCGAGGCGGGCGGGGCACCGGCGCAAGGCATTATGCCCGAAGGGTATCAGCACGCACAGACACATCAGGGCGCCATGCCCCAAACCTCTATGCCTCAGGCCGCCGCCCCTCAAGCCTCGGTGGTGGTGGTGCCCCCAGGCCCCGCGCCCGAATATGTGCTGGGCGTGGGCGACCGTATAAGAATTGTGGTGTATAACGAACCCGATATGTCGGGCGAGTTTGAGGTGGACAGCACCGGCCGCGTGGCCATGCCCCTGATTGGCGTTTTGCCCGCTGCCGGCGGCACCAACCGCCAGCTAGAGCAAAATATTCGCGCCCTGCTTTCACAGGGATATTTGAAAGACCCGCGCGTGAACGTAGAGGTGTTGAACTATCGCCCCTTCTTTATTCTGGGCGAGGTGATGAAGCCCAACAGCTATCCTTATGTGAACGGCATGTCGGTGATGAGCGCGGTGGCCATTGCGGGCGGTTACACCTATCGCGGCGATAAAGATAAAATTTCCATCAAACGGGGCAATAACAAATTCCGCGCCTCTGAAACCGACAGCGTGCTGCCCGGCGATATTATTGAAATCGAGGAACGGTTTTTCTAAACCATCCGGCCCACAAGCACAGAGGCGATGATCAAGACCAACCCCATGGCAAAGCTGGTGGGCAGGGTCACGGCCCACACCAGCATCACGCGGCGGAACACGCTCCACGTCACACGGTCTTGGCCGCGCGCAGCCCCCACCCCCACAATGGCCCCGGTGGTGGTCAGTGTGGTGGAAATGGGCAAATGCAACCCTGTCGCCAGCGCGATAGAGCCGGCCGCGCCCATTTCGGCGCTAAAGCCGTGCACAGGGCGTAGTTTAGTCAGTTTATAGCCCAACGTTTTCACAATGCGCCATCCGCCCATCAGCGTGCCCAGCGCAATGGCCACATAGGCGCTGAACAAAGCCCAATCGGGCACATGGAAATTATCCTGGCTCATATAACCGCCCGCCACCATGGCCGTAGCAATAACGCCCGCTGTTTTTTGCGCGTCGTTGCCGCCATGATTGAAACTGAGCAGCGCGCACGATGCCAGCTGCGCGCCCTTATAGAACTTGTTCCACGGTCTGCGGCGATATTTATATTGCAGCCACCGCGTGCCGCGCATAATGATAAAGCCCAGAAAAAAACCCACGGCCGGCGCAATAAAAATAAAGGCCAGCAATTTTCCCCAGGCCGCGCCATAATAAATGCCAATGGGGTTTACATCGGTGGTCATCAGCACATGGCCGCAGGCGGCCCCGGCCAAGGCCCCCACCAGCGTGTGCGACGAGCTGGCCGGCATGCCCCACCACCAGGTGATTAAATTCCACGCAATGCCGGCCACCAGGCCCGCGGCGATCACTTCGGTGGTGACGAACGATAAATCGATCAGGCCGCTGCCCACCGTTTTGGCCACACCGGTTGAGATAAAAAAGAAAGCGATAAAATTAAAAAAAGCCGACCAGCACACGGCCTGCCAGGGCTTAAGCACCTTGGTGGCCACAATGGTGGAGATGGCGTTGGCGGCATCATGAAAGCCGTTGATAAAATCAAAAATCAACGCCAGCGCAATGACCACCATGGTGAACGACAACAAATCAGGCAGCATGGGCCCCCGCACAGAATGACAAGAACATGCCTGTCTTAAGCTAATTCAGCAAAAAATCAAACCGCAGAGAGAGAATGTATCATGGATCAGCGTCAAATCATTCCCCTCGCCTTGAAGGAGGGGTTGAGGGTGGGATAAAATGAAATAGAAACGCTTGTGATGCTGAAGAAATATCC
>RFNS01000260.1 GCA_009927055.1 Alphaproteobacteria bacterium
CAATCTCTCGCCGGCGCTGCGGGCCGATTATCTGGCGCTGGCCACTGCCTGCCGTCAGTGGGGGCTGAATACCGAAGTGTATCTGGAAAATGCGAAGCTGGATAAACAGCTGCGCTATGCCGATAAAACGGGCGTGCCCATCATGCTGCTGCTGGGCGATGATGAAAAGAAAAACGGCACGGTGGTGGTGAAACACTTGGCCAAACGCACGCAGGAAACAGTCTTGCGGGCCGATCTGGGCAAAACACTGGCGGTCCTGATGGGGGAAAAATCCCTTGCTGTGGAATAAGTCAACCAGCCTGCCTTCATCTCAGCGCCAGCGCCGCATGCGCACGCCGCAGCCCATTTTGGTTATCTTCACGGTTGGTTTTTTTGTTTTGCTGGTGGCGTTCAGCCTCTGGGCGTCTGATGAAATGTTTTATTCGCGCCTGCAGGCCCGGCACTTCAGCGATAAAGCCGCTGGCATGACCTTTACCCTGGCCGAAGGCCCGCAAGAAAACATGTTTTTCCCTGCCAGCGGGCCATATTTTCAGCGCCTTGGCTATGCGTTTCTGCCGTACTTTATTAAATCGCTGACGGCCAATGGCTTTAAGATCGCGCAGCAGGCCGCCGTAAGTGAGGGGTTTCAAAAACATGTCATGGCGGGTGGCATGCCGATTTATCAGCCCAAAAATGCAGCGGGCCTGAAAATTATCACCGAAGATGGCGAGGAGATTTTTTCAAACCAATATCCCAACAGGCTGTTTCAAACGTTTGATGATATCCCCAGCCTTGTCACGCACACGCTGTTGTTTATCGAAAATCGTGAGCTGTTGGGCGAATGGCCCGCCACGCGCAACCCCGTGATTGAATGGAAACGCCTCGGCCTCGCCGCCCTCAGCTATGCCATGGGCGGCCTTTTAGATAACGCGGGCGGCGGCAGCACGCTGGCCACGCAGCTGGAAAAATTCCGCTTCAGCGCGGGGGGCCGCACCAGCGGCACCACCGATAAACTTCGGCAAATTGAAGGGGCCAGTTTGCGCGTTTATCAGCAAGGGCAAGAGACCACCGCCGCGCGCCGCAACATTGTGTTAGATTATATCAACGCCACGCCGCTGGCCGCGCGCCCCGGCTGGGGCGAGGTGAACGGGCTGGGCGATGGGTTGCTGGTGTGGTTTGGGTTGGAGCTGGCGGATGTGCAGCGTCTGTTGCAAGCCGCAGAAGACAGCCCCGCCAGCCTGCGCGCCAAGGCCCGCGTGTACAGGCCTGTGCTGGCGCTTATTCTGGCCCAGCGTCGCCCGGCATTTTATTTGCAAAGCAATCGCGCCGCACTGGAGGAGTTGATCAACGAAACGCTGGCCAACCTGCGCGCGGGCAACATCATTTCGCCGCTGCTTTATGAAGCGACGCTGAGCGAGCGCTTAAAATTCTCGCCCAAGGCGCCCATGCCGCAGGCCGCCCCCTATATCCAGCAAAAAGCCATTAATGCGGTGCGCACCAAACTGCTGTCATCGCTGGGGTTGCAGCACCTTTATGAGCTTGATCGCTTCGATGTGACGGTGGAAGCCACGCTGAATATGACGGTGCAGAAGGCCGCCTCGGCGTTTTTGCAAAAACTCAGCGATCCTCAGTTTGTCACCGAGATTGGCCTGCGCGGCGAACGTTTGCTGGGCGATGAAGCCGACCCCACCAAAGTGCAATGGACACTTCTGCTGTATGAACGCAGTGAGGAAGGCAACAAGCTGCGCGTGCAAACCGACAACCAAGACCAGCCGCTGGATTTGAACGACGGCACCAAGCTTGATCTTGGATCGACCGCCAAACTGCGCACGCTCATCACGTATCTTGAAATTATTGCCGAGATTTATGAGCGATATGTGGGCATTGAGGCCGGCAGCTTGGAAATTCTGCGCGATCAATCGATGGATTATTTAACCCAGTGGGTGGCCGAATATCTGATGGCGTGGCCCGACGCGACGCTGGCCGAAATTCTGGCCGCTGCTATGGAACGCCGATATTCGGCCAATCCGGGCGAATCTTTTTTCACGGGTGGCGGGCTGCTGTCGTTCAACAACTTCGATAAAAAAGATAACGGCCGCATGGTCACGGTAAACGAAGCCATGCAGCATTCCATCAACCTGCCGTTTATCCGCATCATGCGCGATGTGGTGAATTATACCATCGCGCAGGGCCCCAACACCAAAAAAGAAATTCTGGGCGACCCGGAACATCCGCAGCGCCAAGCCTATTTAGAACGGTTTGCCGATAAAGAAGGTTCGGTTTTTATGCGCCGCTTCCATAAAATGTATCAGGGTATGGATAAAGACAAAGCGTTTGATAAACTGGCACAGCGCGGGCGCAACACCCTGTCGGCGCAGGCCACCATTTTCCGCCTCATCCGCACCAACCACAACTTTGCCGATTTCAAACAATTCATGCAGGCCCGCCTACCCGATTTGACGGTGAATTTGGATGACCAAGATTATCGCAAACTTTTCCTCACCTATGGGCGCGGAAAATTTTCTCTGGCCGATCAAGGGTACATTGCGGGCGTGCACCCGCTGGAAATTTGGCAGGTGGCTTATCAACAAACATCAGAGCCGCAGGATTTGAAAACCGTGATGGAGAAAAGCCGTTCGGCGCGACTTGCGTCGTATGCGTGGCTTTTCAACACGCGCCACAAATCGGCACAAGATACGCGCATTCGCATTTTGCTGGAGCAAGATGCCTTTGCCACCATTCATCAGCGGTGGGTGCGGCTTGGTTATCCGTTTCAAAAACTTACGGCCAGCTATGGCACAGCCATTGGCAGCTCGGGCGACAGGCCGGGCGCGCTGGCTGAATTGATGGGCATTTTAATGAACGATGGCGTGCGCCTGCCCATGCTGCGCTATCAGAAGCTGGATTTTGCGGCGGGCACGCCGTTTCAAACCGTCATCACGCCCGATGCCACGCAGGCCGAGCAAGTTCTGGCCCCCGAAATTGCGGCCACCGCGCGTCAGGCCCTGAAAGATGTGGTGACAGGCGGCACGGCCCAACGGCTGAACGGCATTTATTATAACGAGAAGGGCGAGCCTGCGACGGTGGGCGGAAAAACCGGCACGGGTGATCATCGTTATCAGGAATTTGGGCGTGGCGGACGGCTTCTTTCCAGCCGCGTGGTCAGCCGCACAGCCACGTTTGTGTTTTTCTTGGGCGACCAATTTTTTGGCGTTGTCACGGCCTATGTGGCGGGCGAGGAGGCGGGAAAATATCACTTCACCAGCGCGCTGCCCACGCAGATGTTGAAAGCGCTGGCGCCTGTGCTGCAACCCATGCTGACACCCGCGCTGGGCAACGCGCCGCCCCATGTGATGGATCAGGATGATGAGGCAGGCAATGCCGAAGGGGCCGCCCGCGACACAGAAAGCGTGGAAGAAAGCGCGATGCCTGACGAAGTGGAACCGGGCGACGTTGTTCCCAACGACGCCATCAATGGCGATGAAACGCCGCGCGACAATAATTCTCATGGTGCCAACGATGTGTCGGAGACGGAGGAAGCGTTAGACACAGAAACAGGCGCAGAAGAGATCCCCCCCGCCGATGATCAGACAACAGAAACCATCGATGACACCGCTTTATAAAATTGTGATGATTATTTTGTGCGGGGTTTTTTTGTGCCCCCTGGCCCATGCGGCCAAGGTGTCAAAAAAAAATGCCGCGCCGGTGGTCGAGCGGCTGGGCGCGTTTGGCCAGTGGGTTGTCTATCAAACGCAAGAACAAAACGCCCCTTTGTGTTTTATGCGCAGCCAACCGCAGCAACACACCAAGTTCAAAAAAAAACGCGGGGCCGTGTCGCTGACCATCGCCATGCGTCCACTTGAAAATGTGATGGGCGAAATCAGTTATGCGTCGGGCGTTACGCTGCGGCCCGGCCAGCCGGTGTCGCTGACCATTGATGGCGCGAAAAATTTTCGGCTTTTCTCAACGCAATGGAGTGCCTTCGCCCCCGATGGCCGCACCGACCAATATATTGTGGCGGCGATGAAGGGAGGGCATCAGGCCACCATCGCCGCCGAAACGGCCACGCAGCAGCGTATTGCCGATCAATTCTCGCTCGCCGGTGTCACGGCCGCGTGGCAAATCATGCAAAAAGCCTGCGCGATACGGTAGGCATTTTTTGTAAACCTGCTAAACTTCATCCATGTCCGCCACGCCACTGACCGACAAAGCCATGATGCGCCTGAGGGCGCTTGCCGAAAGCCACCAACTGCTGCCCGATTCCATCAAGCTGCTGCGCACCGAAGAAAAAATGGTTCAACTGACGGGGCAGATGGCCATTACGGCCACCTTGCAGCAGGAACAGGTGCGCTATGCCGGCGAGGCGCGCGGCAAACTCGATCGCGTTTTCAGAAGCCGCGAGGATTTGGATAATTATTTGAAGCACGTGGAAAAGGAATTTCAGGCCGATAGTGCCTGGCAAGATGACGTGCGGAAAGATTTGGAAAAACTGCCGGGCAAAGGCTGGGCGGCTGTTGTACCCCAACTGCGGTTCGATGAACGCACGCAGCACATGGCGGCGACCGAACCCTGTGCCGATTGCGCGGGCCGCGGTGCCGAAGAATGCACCCAATGCGCCGCCAAGGGGCAAATGATATGCGTGCATTGCAACGGCAGCGGCTCCGATGTGTGCGACTGGTGCCAGGGCAGCGGCTATAATCTTCAAGACACCAGCCAGATATGCAATTATTGCGGCGGCCAGCGTTTTTCAGCCTGCCGCATGTGCAAGGGAAACCGCGCCGTGGCGTGCCCGGCTTGTCGTGGGCGTCGTGTCATTGGGTGCCAGCCGTGTCAGGGCAAGGGGTCGTTCACGCAATCGGTCACGGTCAGTTTTGTGGCCGATATGCATTTCAGGGATGGATCGGGCCACGGGCTGCCCGTGGCCGTTCGCCGCATGATCGACAGGCAGAACGGCGTGGCTTTTTTGGCCAAGGGGCACGCCACCATTCGCATGAACGAAACAACCGCGAAGGGTGAGCAGCAAATGCTGATCCACTATGTGGCCGAATTTCCGGCGGCTGAGATGACGGTTGATTTTGCAGGCCGCAAAGGCCCCATGACATGTTTTGGCCTGAAGCACGCGATGGTGGAAGTGCCACCATTTCTTGATCAGGTGCTTGCGCCGGCGGTGGATGAACTAAAAAATCTTTCAAAAAAACTGGGCGATGTTTCGGTGCTGCGAAAATATGCCGCGGTGCATGAGGCGTTGAACCTGGTGTTGCAGGGGCGTCGTGATGCGCGCGACCTGTTGCGAAAAATGCCCATTGGTTTGTCGTTGGCCCGCGCGCAAGAGTTGATGCAACTTTCAGCCAAGGCGCTACACCGTCAAAACATGGTGTGGCGCTGGGGTGTGGCGGGATTATCGGTGGCACTGCCGCTGCTGGTGGCGTGGTTGTGTTTTGATGCGGTCAATATTCCCACCCCATGGGATTGGCTGCTGCTGCCGTTTTTTTTCTTGCTGGGCGTAGGCGTTTATGTTTTTGGCCAAGGGGCAGCATTAAAGGCGCGCAAGCTTGGTGATGCTGTGACGTTGCGGCAACCCTTCGATCAATTTGGGTGGGCGGCGCTGTTGGTGCTGGCGGTGCTGATGTTGGTGGTGCTTCTGTTTTCTGCCCATCCGCCCCAGGGATTGCCAAGCCTGATCACACTTGCCACAGTGCCCAGCACACCATGAACAATCTGCCCAAAATCCCTCTCGTGGCGCATGGCTGCCGCAATCTGCGCGGCACCACCACCGTGCCTGGCGATAAAAGCATATCACATCGCGCGCTGATGCTGGCCACGCTGGCCGATGGTCACAGCACCATTCAAGGCTTGCTGGAAGGCGATGATGTGCTGTGCACCGCCGCCGCCATGTCGCAGCTGGGGGCGCGCATTAAAATTGATGCGCAAAAAATGTGGCAAGTGCGCGGCGTGGGTGTTGGCAAATTGCAGCAGCCTGAACGAGTTTTGAACATGGGCAACAGCGGCACGGCGTGCCGGCTGCTGATCGGGCTTGTGGCCACCCATCCCCTCAAGTGTCAGTTCGATGGCGATGCCAGTTTGCGCAAGCGCCCCATGGCCCGCGTGCTCGATCCGCTGGTAAGCATGGGCGGCACTTTTTTTAGTCGCGAACACGGGCGGCTGCCGCTGGCCGTTTATGGGGCCGATCGTGGCGCATCCATCGATTATACGCTTCCTGTGGCCAGCGCGCAGGTGAAATCGGCCCTGCTGCTGGCGGCGCTGAACACCGAAGGCACCACCCTTATTCATGAACCCACGCCCACGCGCGATCATACCGAAAACATGCTGCAACAGGCCGGCGTTAAATTGCAGCGCGAGCAGGTGGGCCAGGGTTATACGCTGCGCATCACTGGCCCGGCCAAACTGACGCCGCAACATTTTGTGGTGCCGGCTGACCCCAGCAGCGCTGCTTTTCCGCTGGTGGCGGCGTTGCTGACGCCCGATAGTCACATCACCATCACAGGCGTGTGCACCAACCCGCGCCGCACTGGCGTTTATCGCACGCTGGAAAAAATGGGCGCCACGCTTTCGTTCAATAATCCGCGCACCAGCAACGGCGAACCGGTGGCCGATATATTGGCCAAGACCAGCGTGTTGCGTGGCGTGACAATTGATGATGCCGATGTGCCCGACATGATTGACGAGATTTTGATTTTGGGCATCGCGGCCGCCTGCGCGCAGGGCACAACGCGTTTTGCAGGTTTGGCTGAATTGCGGGTGAAGGAATCTGATCGCCTGGGACTTCTCGCCAAAAATCTGGCCGCGTGCGGCGTGGATGTGCAGCAGGAAGGGGATGATCTTGTCATCCACGGCACGGGCAGCCCGCCCCGCGGCGGCGCCATGGTTGAGACGCACATGGATCATCGCATCGCCATGAGTTTTCTGGTGTTGGGCGGCGTGACGCCTGAGCCGGTGATGATTGATGACAGCACTTTTATTGGCACCAGTTTTCCGGGCTTTCAGTCACTCATGAACAGCCTTGGCGCCAATATTCAGGCCTATGCGCATAATTAGGGTTGGGTGTTCAAATAGAAAAAATAATACTGCTGTGCCTGCGAAGGCACGCACCCATCACCTGAATGAAACACAAAAATCAACATATGTGTGATGGGCTCATGCTTTTTCAGGCGTGTCAGTTTTTTCTATTCCTGTTTGATAAATCCTGATCTTAGAAACGCAGCCTGAAAAATTTTTTTGTGAACACAAAGGCGGCGATCAACGCTGCGTGGTGCCAATGCCAATGCGTTTAATCTCCCACCGCAAATCAACCCCGCTATGATTTTTTACGCGCGTGCGCACATCTTCGCCCAGCGTTTCTAAATCGTGCGCGGTGGCGGCCCCTGTGTTGATCATAAAATTGCAGTGCATTTCGCTCATATGGGCGCCACCCACGCGCAACCCGCGACAGCCCGCCGCCTCAATCAGCTGCCACGCCTTGTGCCCATCGGGGTTGGCAAAGGTGCTGCCGCCCGTTTTTTCACGAATGGGCTGGGTGCTGCTGCGCTTATTGTGTATTTCTTTCATGCGTGCCGCAATCGCGGCTTTGTCATCGGGCTGGCCTTGCAGCGCGGCGCTGAGGACAATCCAATCATCGGGGAAGTGGCTGTGCCTGTAACTGAAGCCGCAATCAGCATTGTTCAGTGTGTGAAAAATCCCTGATCGATCGACACATCGCGCGCTGATCAACACATCCTTCAATTCGCGGCCATAGGCGCCGGCATTCATGCGCACGCCGCCGCCCACCGTGCCCGGAATGCCGCTGAGAAACTCCAACCCCGCAAGGCCCGCTGTCTGCGCCGCTTTGGCCACATTCACATCCAGCGCGGCGGCGCCGGCGGTGATGATGGCGTCATCGGTTTTGATGCGGCCAAAAGCAGGGCCAAGGCGCACCACCACACCGGGCACGCCGCCATCGCGAATGATGACGTTGCTGGCCACACCCAGCGCGATGACAGGAATGTGGGGCGGAAGATTTTTTAAGAAATCAGCAAGATCAGCATCATCAGCGGGATGAAAAAGAACTTCCGCCGCGCCGCCAACCCCAAACCATGTTTGCGGAGCGAGTGGCGCATTGAACAGCAATTTGCCACGCACAGAGGGAAGGTGATCAGATAAAGAACCCATGGCGATGGTAATCAGGCTGCGGCTTCTGCGAGTTTTTTCAGCTGATCAGGCAAGGCGTGCGCCCATTGGCTGATGCTGCCAGCGCCCAGGCACACCACCATATCGCCGCTGTGGGATTTTTCCCTGATCATGCGTGCCAGATCATCGGGGCTATCCAGCGTAAAAACCTCGCGCTGGCCGTGGGCGCGCATTTTTTCGGCCAAAACATCGCGCGTGGCGCCCTCGATGGGGGCTTCGCCGGCGGCATATACATCGGCCACAATCACCACATCGGCATCGGCAAAGCAGGTGGCAAAATCATTCATCAGGCCGGAAAGGCGGGTATAGCGATGCGGCTGCACCACCGCAATCACGCGGCCAGTGCCGTTGGCCAGGCGCGCAGCGCGCAGGGTGGCCGCAATTTCGGTGGGGTGGTGGCCATAATCATCAATCACCGTCACGCCACCCACCACGCCTGTGCGCGTAAAGCGGCGTTTGACGCCGCCAAAATTGCCCAAACCTTGGCGCAGCACCTGCTCAGAGAACCCAAGGCGATGCCCAATGGCCAGCGCCGCCGTGGCGTTTTGAATGTTGTGCTGCCCCACCAGCGACAGCGCCACATCGCGCAGCACTTTTTCTTCCTCGCCAGGCAGGCGGAACGTGACCGTGAACACCGAACCCTCGGGCGACATGCGCATATCGGTCGCGCGCACATCGGCCTGGGGTGAAAAACCATAGGTGATGATGGTGCGATCGGTCATGCGGCCACGAAGATTCATCACCTCAGGGTGGTCGGCGCACAGCACACCAAAACCATAAAATGGGATATTTCCCACAAATGTTTCATAGGCTTTGCGGACAGAATCCATATCGCCATAATAATCCATATGTTCAGGATCAATGTTGGTGACAACCGCCACCGTGGCGGGCAAACGCATGAAGCTGCCATCGCTCTCATCGCTTTCCACCACCATCCACTCGCCGCTGCCCAGCCGCGCGTTGGTGCCATAATCGTTGATAATGCCGCCATTAATCACGGTGGGGTCCATTTTCGCGGCATCAAACAAGGCGGCCACCAATGAGGTGGTGGTGGTTTTACCGTGCGTGCCGCCAATGGCCACCGACCATTTTAGACGCATCAGCTCGCCCAGCATTTCAGCGCGCTTCACAATGGGCAAACGTTTTTGGCGCGCGGCCACCAGCTCAGGGTTATCAGGTTTAATGGCCGAGGAGACGACAACCACGTTGGCGGCATCCACATTCTCGGCCGCGTGCCCCACACACACGTTCATCCCTTTGTCTGAAAGGCGCTTGACGTTGTAATTGTCCGATTGATCGCTGCCCTGAACATCGTATCCTAAACTGTGCAGAATTTCGGCAATGCCACTCATGCCAATGCCGCCAATGCCAATAAAATGAATCAGCCCCACGTTTTTGGGGTCAAACTGGCGGGGGTTTCTAAAGTTCAGCAGCATGTCAGGCGGCCTTATTTTGGGGGTTGGGGCCATCAGCTTGCGCCCCTTGCTGCACCTGGTCAACGCAGGCGGCCAGACGTTCGGCGGCCTCGGCCGAGCCCCAGTTTTTGGCCGCTTCTGCTGTTTTTTGCAGCATGCCGGGGTGCGAGAGCAGGGTGCTGAGGCGCACCGAAAGCGCTTCGGCCGTCAGGCTAGATTGTTTCATAATCCACGCGCCACCGGCTTCGGCCAGCGCCTCGGCATTGGCCAGTTGTTCATCGGCGTGGCTGAAGGGATAGGGCACCAAAATGGCGGGGCGGCCCAGCGCCGTCAGCTCGGCAATGGTGCTGGCGCCTGCACGTGTAATGAGAATGTGCGCGCGCGCCATGCGTTCGGGCACATCGGTAATAAAGGTCACGCATTCGGCATCAATGCCGGCGGCGGCAAAGGCGCTTTGCGCCATGTCCATATCTTGCGGGCGGCAATTCATGGTGACGCGCAATCGCGGGCGAAATTCGTTGGGCAGCAGGCGCAAAGCCTCTGGAATAACGTGCGCAAAAATTTGCGCGGCCAAACTTCCCCCCATCACCAGCAAATAAATATTTTCATTGTCTTTCAATTCGGGGTACGGCGTGCTGCGCAAGGTGCGAAAGGCCGGACGCACCGGGTTGCCGGTCAGCACCATGGGCACTTTGCTGTTCGCCACCCCCGCCACATGGGGGAATGATGTGGCCAGCAATTTGGCCTTATCAAGCAGCGCGCGGTTGGCGCGGCCCAGCACGGCGTTTTGCTCGTGCAGAATGATGGGGATGCCCAGCGTATGCGCCGCATAAACCGTAGGCACGCTGGGATAACCGCCATAACCAATCACCACATCGGGTTTCAGGCGTTGCAGCAGCAAACGCGCCTGCCACAGCCCCAGGCCCATGCTGGCGATGGCGCGCAGGCGCTGCCACCAGCCCTGCTTCAGGGTGGCGGCGGCAATGCGGTGCACGGGAATGTTGAGCGACGAAAATTTTCCTCCGCGCTGATCGGTGATGAGGCTGACCTGATGATTTTTTTCAAGCAGTGCTGCCGCCGTGGCCTCTGCCGGAAACAGATGCCCGCCCGTTCCCCCCGCCGCCAAGATAACGTGTGACATGATCGACCTTCGTGTTCAAAACTCCGTCTTATCATAGCGCTTTCGGGTCAGGCCAAGCAACATACCAAAGAGGATGCACATCGAAAGAAGCGACGAGCCACCATACGAGATGAAGGGCAGGGTCATGCCCTTGGTGGGGCCAAGGTGCAGGGCTGACGCCATGTTGATGAGGGCCTGCACGCCGAACTGGGCCAAGAGGCCGCCCACCGCCAGGGTGATGAACAAACTTTTTTCGCCGCGCAAACGCCACAGGCCCCGCGCGATGATGGCCACATAAATGGCGACAATAACAAGACACCAGAAAAGGCCCAGTTCTTCCCCCGCTACGGCAAACACAAAATCGGCATGCGCGTCGGGCAGATGCATTTTCACGGTCCCCTCGCCAGGGCCTTTGCCCCACAGGCCGCCGGCCGAAAACGCCTCCAGCGCGCGATCAACCTGATAGGTGTCGCCGCTGGCGGGGTCGATAAAACGATCGATGCGCGAGGCCACGTGCGGAAAAATATGATAAGCCACCAGAACACCCGCCGCCCCCAGCACAGCCGCCAGGCTGAGCAAAATCAGGGGCAGGCCCGCCAGTGTAAATTGTCCGAACCACACCACCATCACCAGCATGGTCATGCCCACATCGGGTTGCGCCAGCAGCAAAAGGGCCGTGATGACGGCAAAAATAATGTTGGTTTCAAGCGCCGGAAATCCCATGTGCCGCGTGTGCCGCGCAAACAGCCAGGCGGCGGTGACAATAAAAAAAGGTTTCATCACCTCCGAGGGCTGAAAGGTGCCCAGCAGCGGCACCACAAGCCAGCGCGTGGCGCCCTTCACTTCCTGTCCCCAAAAAATCACCGCAATCAGCATCAGCAGCGATGCCAAAAAACCAAACAACGCGATGATGCGAATGCTGCGCGGCGATGTCATAGAAACGCCCAGCAGCAGAAGAAGGCCAGGCAACAGAACCATGAGTTGGTTTTTGATGAAATGATAATTGGGCAGATCGCGCGCGGCCGCAATGGCGGGTGTCGAGGCCTGAACCAGCATCAGCCCAAGGCCGATTAGCACCGTCAGCAGCGCCAGTGTCCATCTGTCAACCGTCCACCACCAACGGCCGAGGGGCGATTGATCGTAACGCGCCAACCTGTTCATCAGAGAGTATCCAACGTCAGCGGATCAAACTGTTTTACGGCGGCGATAAAGGCATTGCCGCGCTCTTCAAAATTCTTGAACTGATCCCAGCTGGCGCATGCGGGCGATAGCAAAACCGTGGCGCCATCATGACCATCGCTCAGCGCTTGTTTAGCGGCATTGATGGTGGCGCGTTCAAGTTTGTGACAGTGGGTGAAAGGAACCTTGTTTGCTTCCAGCCATTTGGCAAAGGCGGGCGCGGCTTCGCCAATTAAATAGGCATGGCGCACGCGCGGCATCAATTCTTCAAGGCCCGACAGGCCGCCTTCTTTCGGGCGGCCGCCCAAAATCCAGTAAATGTTTTGGTATGATCCGAGCGCCTTCGCCGCCGCATCGGCATTGGTGGCTTTGCTATCGTTGATGAAGGTGGTGTTATCGATGTGGCGTACGCGTTGCTGGCGATGTTCAAGGCCGGGGAAATTTTCAAGCGCAGAAAGAATTTGCCCAGGCTGTAAGGCAATGGCGCGCCCCACGGCATAGGCCGCCAGCGCATTTTCAAGATTATGTTTTCCCTGAAGTGTTTCAAAGTGGTTGAAGCGGCTGATCATGCGTTCGTCGGCATAGGTGCTGTCGATCAGATCTCCCTCTCTGATAAAATAACCATCGCGTACTGCATGATCGGTTGATAGCAGACGCACGCGCAGGTGGGGTTGTTTTTTCCATTCCTCGGCCAGTGTGGCGGGTGGCTGGGTCGAGGTGCCCACCACCAGTGTCTGATCGGCCGATGTGTTGGCGATCGTCGCTTTCACTTGAATATATCCATCCATGCTGCCATGACGATCGAGATGATCGGGCGTGATGTTCAGCAGCACACCCACATCCCACCGGCGGCTTTGCAGCAACTCCAGCTGGTATGATGATACTTCGATGACATAATAATTATTGGCGCCCAGGCTGGGCAGCGAGAGGGCGGGCGTGCCCAAATTGCCGCCCACGCCCACCTCAAAACCTGCCTGCGCAATCATGTGGCCAATCAGGGCCGTGGTGGTCGATTTGCCGTTGGTGCCCGTAATGCCAATATAGGTGGCGGCGGGCCGCGCCTGAAACAATAATTCGATATCGCAAATCAGCGGCACATTTTTTTTGGCGGCGCGTTCGGCCACGGCATGGGGCTTTGGCAGTTTGTGCGGAATGCCCGGCGACCATACAACGGCCTGCAGCTCGGCCCACGGCCACAAAGTGGGCGAAGTCGAGGGAATAAAACTTTTCAGTGCTTCTTCGCGCGCCATGGGGTTATCATCCCAGCAAAAAACCTTGGCCTTGCTGGCTTTCAGGCTGCGCGCGGTGGCCAGGCCCGTTTTTCCAAGACCCAGCACGCCATAGGCTTTGTTTTCGGCAAAAGGCAGAATAATCATCAGCGTAACTTAAGCGTGGAAAGCCCAATAAGAGCAAGCACACACGCAATGATCCAGAAACGAACCACCACGGTGGTTTCGGGCCAGCCGCATTTTTCAAAGTGATGATGCAGCGGCGCCATTTTGAACATGCGCTTGCCTGTTAGTTTGAAGGATAATACCTGAAGAATAACCGATAAGGTTTCGGCCACAAACAGGCCCCCAATGATCAACAACACCAGCTCATGCTTCGTGATCACCGCCATCATGCCAATGCTGCTGCCCAGGCTGAGCGAACCCGTATCGCCCATAAACACCTGCGCCGGCGGCGCGTTATACCATAAAAAGCCCAAGCATGCGCCGGCCAGCGCGCCACAAAACACCGCCAGCTCGCCCGCCTTGGGCACATAATGCAGTTGCAAGTAGCCCGCAAAAATGCTGTTGCCCACCACATAGGCGATGACACCAAAGCTGAGCGCGCAAATCATCACCGGCACGGTGGCCAAACCATCCAGCCCATCGGTCAGGTTCACGGCATTGCTGGAACCCACAACCACCAGCATGGCAAAAGGCACAAAAAACCAGCCAAGGTTGATCAGCGCATCTTTGAACACCGGCAAGGCCAGTTGGGTGGAAAGATTGGGCGGCGATAATTGCATCACCAACCACACCGCCCCGGCCGCAAGGCTGAATTGCACCGCCAGCCGCATTTTCCCCGAAACGCCTTTGGGGTTTTTGCGCGTCAGTTTCAAATAATCATCGGCAAAACCCACCAGGCCAAAACCCACCGTGACGCACAACACAATCCACGCATAGGCGTTGTGCCAGTCCATCCACAAAAGGGTGCTGATGCTGATGGCCAGCAACATCATCAGGCCGCCCATGGTGGGGGTGCCTTTTTTCTTGTGGTGGCTTTCGGGGCCATCGGCGCGAATGGGTTGGCCTTCGCCCTGCTGGGATTTCAGCCAGCGTATCAGCGCGGGACCCATGGCGAAGCAGACAACAAGTGCGGTTAAAAACGCCCCGCCTGTGCGAAAGGTGATATAGCGAAACAGGTTGAACCCAATAAATTGATCAGCCAGCGGCAGAAAAATTTCATAAAACATTCAGGCCGCCTGATTGATGGTGCAAGGGGGTAAACCGTTGATGAGTTCTTCAAGGTGCATGGTTTTGGCCCCGCTGACCAGCAGCAGATCATCATCGCGCAGGGTGTGATGAAGTGCCGGCAGCAGCTGGCTGGCATGACGGCAATGCTCGCCGCGCAAGGGTTGTGGCAGGGCCTGCTGCAGCGCCTGTGTCATAAAGCCGCAGGTGAACACGCGCGCCACGCCGCTGGCGGCCAGCGGGCCTGCCAGTTCGGTATAAAAACGCAGGGCCGAAGGATCGAGCAGGCCCAGATCGCCCAACACCACCATTTTGCGGCCTTTGCACAGCGCGTTTTTCAGTTGCTGAAGCGCGTTCATAAAGCCGGTGGGTGTCGCCATCATGGTGGCATCAATCAGTTGCAGTTGGCCGTGTTTGGCCACGGGCAGCGGGGTATAATCGGCCACCGGTTGTAACAAGCGCTGCTGCAGCATGGTGCGATCAATCCCCAGCAGATGCCCCGCCAGCCAGCCCACAGGCAGTACTGTGGCTTGCCACGGATTAACGCTGGAGGCCGGCACCATGCACGCCCCGGCAAAACCCGACAGTTGAAGCTGACGTTCGGTCACGTTCAGCTGACAATCGGCCCCCTGCGCCTGGCCATAGCTGAAGATATGGCGCACGCCGCTTGTTTGCGCTTCGGCCAGCCACATGGCAAAGCGCGGATGATCGGCAGGCAGCACCACCAGTGTGTTCAAGGTGGCGGTCTGCAGTGTTTGTTGCACCAGTTTGTCCAGCTGCGGCACGGCATCCAGTGGCCCTGGCGCGATGATGGTCATGGCGGGCTTGATGGTTTGCATCGCCTCGGTGCCATGACAGCGGGTGGACGGCAGGAGGGGGAATAATCCCATACTCGCCTGACGGGGCAGCTGCGCCATGGTCAGTTGCATCTGGGGCAAATCGCTCAGGGCGCGGGCGCGGAAAATGTGACGGCTGGCCTGCGGCCCGGCCAGAATATCGGCCACCGCTTCGGCACAGCCCCCCACAATGGCCACGCAGCTGGCGGCGCTGCGCAGACGCGCCACGCTGGCCAAATCGGCCTGCGCTGAGGCAAGAGAGGGCACATGCACCAAAGGTGTGGTGATGGCGTGGCTCTGCCCTTCGGTGGTCAGCACGGCGGCCAGATTTTTTTGCCGCGCCTGCTGCCAATCGCCCTGCGATAATTTATCGCGCAACCACAAATCGCCGGGGCGTGCGTTTTCTAACTGCGTGACAAGGCGCTGGGCCGACCATGCGCTGGGCCCGCTGCCGCGCGTGGCGGCCAGCACTTCTTGTCCCAGCCATAAAATGGGTAAACTCATGCCGCCCCCCGCAGGGTGTGGGCCAGACATTCGGCGGCCACGGCGGCATCATCAAACGGCAACTCGGTGTCGCCCACAATCTGCCCTGTTTCGTGGCCTTTGCCCGCAATCACTAAAATATCGCCGGCACCAAGCTGACCAATCGATTCTTCAATGGCGGCGCGGCGGTTGTCGGCTTCGCTCACTTTGTGGGCGTCATCGCATCCTGCCAGAATCTCGGCCCGAATGGCGGCCGGTTCCTCGGTGCGCGGGTTATCATCGGTGATCACCACCTTATCGGCCAGCTGGGTGGCGATGCGGCCCATCAGCGGGCGTTTGCCTTTGTCGCGGTTGCCGCCGCAGCCAAACACAACCCATAATTTCCCGTTGCCCGTAACAAGCGGGCGCAAGGTTTTCAGCACGGTGGCCAGTGCTTCGGGTTTGTGCGCGTAATCAACAAACACCTGCGCCACGCCGCCTGCGTGGGATTTTTCCCCCACATGTTGAAGACGCCCCGGCACCGCCTGCAACTGCGGCAGAAAGGCCAAAATTTGGGGCAAAGGCATGCGGGGTTCGGCCATGACCAGGGCCAGGGCGGTCATCACGTTCCATGCCTGAAAATCGCCCACCAGATTCAGGCGTGTTTGGGTGTTCATGCCCATCACTCGCCATTCAAGCGTCAGGCCTTTGGCATCGGCCACCATGTTTTTCAGGCAAATATCGTGTCCCTGACGGCCAAACGACAAAATGCGCTGCCCGCGCGACAGGCACACGCTGCGCAGGGTTTGATATTCAGGAATATCGGCGTTCAGCACCACCGGTGCGCCCGCCGGCACAATTTCGCGGAACAGGCGCAACTTCGCCGCCAGATAAGCCTCCATGGTGGGATGAAAATCGAGATGATCGCGCGACAGATTGGTGAAGGCGCCTGTAAAAATGTTCACAGCATGAAGGCGCTGCATCTCCAGCCCGTGGCTTGAGGCCTCGATCGCCACGCGCTGCACGCCTGCCGCCGCCAGCTTCTGAAGTTGTTGGTGCAGGGTGATGCAATCGGGCGTGGTCAGGTTGGTATCATCGTGCTGATGGGCGGTGATGGCACCCAGCGTGCCAATGCTGGCGCCGTTCAGGCCGCAGTGGTTCCATATCTGGCGCACATAATCGACCACCGATGATTTGCCCGATGTGCCCGTCACCGCCACCACATGTTTCGGCTGTGGTCCATAAAAACGGGCGGCCATGCGCGCCAGCGTCAGGCGAGGTTGCGCCACGCGCAGTACCTGGGCCGATGATTCGGGAATTTTGTCATCAAGGCCGCACAGCACCACGGCGGCCCCGCGCTGCACCGCTTCGGCCACAAACTGGGCGCCGCTGGCGTGCTGGCCCGGCAGGGCGGCAAACAAAAAACCAGGCCCCACGTGCCGCGAATCCAGCGCAAGGCCGGCCACATCCACATCGTTGTCGGTGGGCTGGTCAAGCAAATCAGCGGGCTGAAGCAGTTGTGACAGGCGCATGGGTATCTTGGGGTTTCTGTGTCTTGGTTTCTTTGTGAATCTCGGTCTCTTTGTGAACTGGCGATACTGTATTGTCTTTTGGCAGACCTGCAACAAGACTTTGAATGGGCTTGAACAAAATCTGCTCGGCGATGGCTTCGTCCTCGGCATCAAGCGGGGCGAGGCCCAGCACGGGCGCCGCGCGCGCAATAATGTCTCCGGCCGCCGGCGCCGCCACCCAGCCCGCCGTGGCAAAGCCATAAGTTTCCTTGGTTCCCTGCGGATTATCAAACATCACAAACAGGGCATAGCGCGGCGCATGAATGGGAAACACGCCGGCAAAACTGGCAATGCGGCTGTTTTTATCATAGCCCTTGGCGGTCACTTTTTCGGCGGTGCCTGTTTTGCCGGCCACCATATAGCCTTTGGCCTCGGCCGATTTGGCGGTGCCGTGCGTGACCACAAGGCGCATCAACGCGCGCATGCGCTGCACGGTTTCGGGCTTAAACACAGTTTCGCCCGCGGCCACCCGTTTTTTGTGAAGCAGGGTGGGGGCCACGAACTGCCCTTGTCCGCTCAAGGCGGCGAGGCCCCCCAAAATCTGCAGCGGGCTGACGGCCAGACCATGACCATAAGCCGCCGTCATGGTGGTAATGTTTTTCCACGGTGTTGGGGGCACCAAAGGTTTTCCGATTTCCGGTATCTCAAGCGTTGCGGGTTTCAACAATCCCAGCGCGTCAAAGCTGCTGTGCAGTTTCTGGGCGCCAAGCCGATCGGCGATTTGCGCGGTGGCGATGTTCGATGAATAGACAAGCGTTTCGGGCACGTTCATCCACCGATTTTCGGGATGAAAATCGCTAATGCGGTATTTGCCAACCTGCAGCGGTTTGGTGGCATCAAAACTTTGAGAAGGTTTGATGACGCCGCGATCGAGTGCCGCTGCCACGGTGAATAACTTGAACACACTGCCCAATTCATAAACGCCCAGGGTGGCGCGATTAAATTTGGCTTCGGCGCTGGCTTGGCCCGGCTGGTGCGGATCAAACGTGGGAAGGCTGCTGAGGGCCAGAATTTCGCCCGTTTTGATATCCATCACCGCCCCCGCCGCCCCGATGGCGCGGAATTTTTTCATCGTCGTTTCCAGCTGGTGGTGCAGCAGTTGCTGCAGACGAATATCGATGCTGGTGACAACGGCGGCATTTTCCTGTGTCAGGGTTTTATCCAGCCCGCGCTCTAAGCCCGCCAGGCCGTGGCCATCAATATCGGTATAACCCGTCATGTGCGCGGTCAGCGCGCCTGTGGGGTAAACGCGCCGCGCATCGTGCAAAAATTCAAGCCCCGGCAGACCCAGGTTATTGACTTGTTTTTGTTGCGCGGGCGTCAGGTGTCGGCGCAGCATAACGCAGCGACCACCTTTGGCCAAATCTTTTTCAAGACGCGCGGGGTCAATGTCGGGGAAAATTCCCTTAACCCCTTTCAGGGTGTCTTCAACGGTCAAAATCTGTTTGGTGTCGGCGCACAGCGAAACGGTGGGCAGTGTGGTGGCCAGCACAAATCCGTGGCGATCGGTGATGTCGGCGCGCAGCCAGTCCCGCGCCTCGACCGAAGATGTTTTGCTGGCGGGTTCGCCCCACGGCTGCCCCACGGTGACAGTGACCAGCCGAAAAACGATGGCCATAAACCCAAGCCCCAGCAGCGCCGCCCCCAGCAGAAGCCGGCCCCTGGCGCATTGAAGCGCCACTTCGGCGGGCGGTGTGGCGGCTTTTGGCCCTTGCGAAAGGCCAGGCAAAATCAGCTGACGGCGGTCAGAGCCAGTGGGGGCAGAGCGACCGCGCAGCCACACCATATCATTCGACCCGCCAGCGGGGGCTCACAGCGCTTTGCTGCCATGTGGTGGGCAGCGGCACATCGGCCACCGCGAATGTGGGGTCAATTTTCTGCCACGCCAGGCTGGCGGTGCGCTGAACGGCATCGTGCCGGGGCAGGGTGTCATTCAGCATTTTCAGGCTCACAACATGGCCTGCCGCGTGTTCATCATAAATGGCCCACTGGCCCGCAATTTTTTCAAGACGGTTGGGGGTTGTCAGGTATGCCCATTCGGCCTGAAGCACGCGCGCGCGCTCCTGCTCGGCCGCGATGTTTTCGTGCGCATCGGCCAAACGTGCCTGCAGGCGGCGCGATTGATCGCTGGTGTAATAATTAAAGGCGCTGGCCAGCAAGGCTAACAGGCACCAGATCATGATCGTGCGGGGGATCATGCAACCTCCTCTGCGGGAAAAATGGGGGCCGTCGTGCGCTCGGCCACACGAAGGCGCGCCGAGCGTGCGCGCGGATTGGTTTTGCTTTCGGCATCGGTGGGGGGTGCGGTTGCGACCCCACCAACGTAAAACTGGGTTTGGGCTGATTATCGTTGACAGGTAGATGGCGGCTGGTGGCGGCGGGTTTGGCGCGCGCCGATAAAAACTGTTTAACGATACGATCCTCCAGCGAATGGAAACTGACCACCACCAGCCGGCCATGAGGCGCCAGAATTTTTTCAGCGGCGGCAAGGCCAACTTTCAACTGCCCCAGCTCATCGTTCACGGCAATGCGTAGGGCCTGAAAGGTGCGTGTGGCAGGGTCGATGCTGTGCAGGCCTTTCACCACACTGCGTACCAGCTCGGCCAGCTGGTGGGTGCGCGTAATGGGCTGTTGCGCGCGCTGGGCCACAATTTTTTTGGCGATCTGGCGGGCGCGTTTTTCCTCGCCAAGATGGAAAAAAATATCAGCCAGCTCGCGCTCGGTTTTCGTGTTCACAAGGTCGGCCGCTGTTTCGCCCTCGCGCTGATCCATGCGCATATCCAACGGGCCATCGTGGCGGAATGAAAAACCGCGCGCGCCATCATCCAGCTGGGGCGATGACACGCCCAAATCAAATACCACGCCCTGCACAGGGTGGGTGATGTGCTGCGCCATGTGCGCAAAAGGGGCGTGATGCATGGCAAAGCGCTGGCCATAGTGTTGCTGCAAACGCTGGCCAGCCGCCATGGCCGCGTGATCGCGATCGAAGGCAATAACCTGGCAGTGGGCTGATTCGAGCATCTTGTCAGCATATCCGCCGCGGCCTAGCGTCGCATCAACATAAACGCCGCCATCACAAAGTTTCAGCGCACTGATGACTTCGCGCAACATCACGGGTGTGTGGGTTTCTGCAGGCATTTAGGTGCCCCCCCGCACGCCGGCGATGATCTGGCTCAGGGAAATATCCCTTGCCTTGGCTTTTTCGCGCATGGTTGTTTCGATGGCCTCGAAGCGCGACGGGTTCCACAGCTGAAACGTTTGGCGACGGCCTACAAAAACAACCTCATCGGCCAGGCCGGCGAAGTGGCGCAAATTTTCGGGCAGCGAAATGCGCCCCTCGCCATCGAAGGTCAGCCACTGCGAGCCGCCAAAGATGGTAGCTTCCACCAGCTCATAGGTTTCGGGCGAAAGTTTTTGTTGATCTAGGCTGTCACTTAAGCGCTCTAAGTGACTGATGGCGCAGGCTTCCAGCGCATCATGCTGAAGTGATTTGAACATCACCACACCCGCCGCGCCCTCGCCCAGCGCAGCCCGAAAAGGAGCGGGGACAGAGAGGCGCCCCTTGCGATCCAGTCGGTTGCGATACGCTGATAAAAACAAACCCATGTCGCAAGCACCTGAGGTAAAGCTTGAAATAGAATAAACTGGGATAACGCCACCCAACGTGATGACAGTATGGGATAACATGGGATGGTATGGGAAATCAAGCAAAATAAATGGGTTAGCGGTAATTGAATGTTAAGAAATCAAGGGGTTGTGTGTGTGGGGGCGCAAACCGGCAGCATGTAGTTTTTTGGGGGCGCAGGCACTGCAGTTTGTTTCTCAACCCCAGTGGCTATGCGGCGACTATCCCAAAAACGCATCCCTGATCAGGGTTTGAAGATAAGGCGTGGCGGGGGCCGAGAGGAGTTTTTCGGCGCGGCCCTGTTCCACCACTTTGCCGTTTTGCAGCACCAGCAGCTGATGCGCCATGGCGCGCACCACCCGCAAATCGTGACTGATGAATATGTACGACAAGCCAAACTGCGCCTGAAGTTTTTTCAGCAAATCAACCAGCTGGCTTTGGATGGTCAGATCGAGCGCCGAGGTGGGTTCATCCAGCACCACCAGTTTGGGCCGCAGAATGATGGCGCGGGCCACCGCAATGCGCTGGCGCTGACCGCCTGAAAATTCATGCGGATATCGTGTGACCATGTCGGGGGTCAGGCCAACATGCGCCAGCATATCGGCCACACGCAGGGCGCGATCGGCGGATGAAAGGCTGGGTTCGTGCACGCGCAAACCTTCGCCAATAATATCGCCCACCGTTTGGCGGGGACTGAGGCTGCCAAAGGGGTCTTGAAATACAATCTGCACATGTTTGCGCGCCATGCGCAGCGCTTTTCCGCGCATCGACAGCCAGTGGTGGCGGCCCATCATCACGGCGGTGCCCATGCACGGCACAAGCCGCAGCAAACCAAACCCCAGCGTGCTTTTGCCTGATCCGCTTTCGCCCACCACGCCCAGCGTTTCGCCTTCGCGCAGCGTGAACGATACGCCATCAACCGCCTTGATGTGGCCCACAACCTTTTTCAGCACACCGCGCTTGATGGGAAAGTGCACCTTCACATCATCGGCCTGCAGCAAGATGGGGGCGCTGTCTGGCACAGGGGTGGGTGTGCCTTTGGGTGCAGCGTTCAGCAAGGCTTGGGTGTAAGGATGCTGGGGGTTGGCAAAAATCTGGCTGACAAAACCTTGTTCAACAATGGCGCCATTGTTCATCACCGCCACGCGACGGGCCACGCGCCGCACCAGGCCAAGATCGTGCGAGATCATTAGCATGGCCATGTTGCGTTCGCGTTGAAGTTTGGCCAGCAACGATAAAATTTGCTGCTGCGTTGTCACATCCAGCGCGGTGGTGGGTTCATCGGCAATCAGCAGCGCAGGGTTGTTGACCAGCGCCGTGGCAATCATCACCCGCTGGCGCTGCCCGCCCGATAATTCGTGCGGAAAACTTTTCAGGCGCTGCTCAGGCTCAGGAATATTGACCTGATACAATATCTCCAGCACTTTGTCGCGCGCGGCGGTTTCGGATAACCCCTGATGCAGCTTAAGCGTTTCGCTGATTTGCTGTTCAACCGTGTGCAGGGGGTTCAGCGCTGTCAGCGGTTCTTGAAAAATCATGCTCATGCGGTTGCCGCGCACACGGCGCAGTGTGGGTTCGGGCGCGCCGCACAGTTGCTGGCCTTCAAACATGATGCTGCCGCTGGGGTGCCAGGCGGTGGGGTAAGGTAAAAGTTGAAGAAGAGAGAGAACAGATACCGATTTGCCCGATCCGCTTTCGCCCACAATGGCCATGGTTTCTCCGGCGTGCAGAGAAAATGATATGTTTTTCACAGCCGCCCTATCGCCCTGCGGTGTGCGAAAATTGACCGAGAGATTTTGAACATCCAGCAGCGTCATGATGGGCCCTGCTGCTTGCGCGCATCAAAGGCATCGCGAACGCCTTCGCCAATAAAAATCAGCAGCGTTAAAATGCTGGAAAGCACCACAAAGGCGGTCATGCCCAGCCACGGCGCCTGCAAATTATTTTTTCCTTGATTAAGCAGCTCGCCCAGTGAGGCAGAACCAGGCGGCAAGCCAAACCCCAAAAAATCGAGCGCGGTGAGCGTGGTGACAGCCCCCGATAAAATAAACGGCAGATAGGTGATGGTGGCCACCACGCCGTTTGGCAGAATGTGTCGCGCCATGATGATGATATCGCTGCACCCCAGGGCCCGCGCAGCGCGCACATAATCGAGATTGCGGCCACGCAAAAATTCGGCCCGCACCACATCGACCAGGTTCAACCACGAAAACAAAAGCATAATCAGCAGCAGCCACCAGAAATTGGGTTGCACAAGCGAGGCGAGGATAATGAGCAGATACAGCACGGGCATGCCGCCCCAAATTTCAATAATACGCTGGCCGACCAGATCAACCCAGCCGCCAAAATATCCCTGCACCGCGCCCGCCGCCATGCCCACGATGGACGAAAGGATGGTGAGGGTGAGACCAAACAAAATGGAGATGCGAAAACCATAAATAACACGCGCCAGCACATCGCGGCCCTGATCATCGGTGCCCAGCCAGTTTTCAGCACTGGGGGGCGAGGGGGCGGGCTGCGGCAGATCGTAATTGATGGTGTCGTAAGAGTAAGGGATGATGGGCCACACCATCCACCCCTCTGCCGTGATCAATTTTTTCACGTGCGGATCGCGATAATTTGTGTCGGTCTCAAAATCGCCACCCCAAAATGTTTCGGGGTAGTTGTGCAGAACAGGCGCATAGAGTTGACCCTTGAAGCTGACCAGCAGCGGGCGATCATTCGCGATCAATTCGGCACACAACGTGACAAAAAACAGCGCCAGAAAAACCCACAGAGACCAGAACGCGCGTTTGTTTTTTCTGAAATTATTCCAGCGGCGCTCTGAGAGGGGGTTAAGCGTGATCATGCGCCGCGCCCTTCAAAATCGATGCGCGGATCAACAAAGGTGTAAACCATATCGCCCACAATGTTCATGATAAGGCCCAGCAGCGTGAAAAAATACAGCGTGCCGAACATGACCGGATAATCGCGGTTGATGGCGGCTTCAAACCCCAAAAGACCCAGACCATCCAGCGAGAAAATCACCTCAATCAACAGCGAGCCTGTAAACAAAATGCTGATAAAGGCTTTGGGGAAACCGGCAATCACAATCAGCATGGCGTTGCGGAAAACGTGGCCATACAGCACCTGTTTTTCGGTCAACCCCTTGGCCCGCGCGGTAAGGACGTAGTGTTTGTTAATCTCATCAAGAAAAGAATTTTTGGTCAGCATGGTCAGGCTGGCAAACCCACTCAGCACCATGGCCAGCACAGGCAGCGTGATGTGCCAGAAATAATCCAGCATTTGGCGCCACCAGGGCAGGGCGGCCCAATCATCAGACACCAGGCCGCGCAAGGGGAACAGATCAAAATATCGGCCGCCCGCAAACACAACAACCAGCAAAATGGCAAACAGAAAACTGGGAATGGCATAAGCCACCACCACAAAACCCGATGACCACACATCGAACGCGCTGCCATCGCGCACGGCCTTGCGAATGCCCAGCGGAATGGCGATGAGATAAACCAGCAGCGTTGTCCACAGGCCCAGTGAGACCGACACAGGCATTTTGCTGATGACCAAATCGGCCACCTTTTCATCTCTAAAATAACTTTCACCAAAATTGAATGTGGCGTAATTGGTCAGCATCAGAAAAAAACGTTCGTGCAGCGGTTTATCAAAGCCAAATTGTTTTTCCAGCTCGGCGATCAGTTCGGGGTCAACGCCCTGCGCGCCGCGATAACGGCTGTTGCTGGTATTGGTTTGGGCCTGGGGTTGAATCTCCTGCCCCAGGGTTTCGGTGCCGCCGCCGGCAAAGCGCGCTGTCGCATCAACCGCACTGCCCGATAAGCGCGCCACAATTTGTTCAATGGGGCCGCCGGGCGCTGCCTGCACAATCATGAAGTTAAGCAGCATGATGCCCAGCAGGGTGGGAATAATCAGCAAAAGACGTCGCACCAGATAGGCCAGCATAGGCGCATATTGACCGATTCATGGGTAATGTCATCAGTTGACGCTTGGCGGCAGGTCACCTACATCAGGTCATGGCTCATTCATCGCGCCTTTGGCCCCCCACAATCTCGCGTCGCGGGTTTATGAAAAGGCTGGCGGGCGCGGGGCTTGCGGCAACGGCACTGGGTGTGCTGCCGCGTTTTTCATTGGCCCAATCAACCGGAGGACACATGCCTTTTGCTGTCGATGCCTTGCCCTATGCGCACGATGCGCTGAACCCCACCATTGATACAGAAACCATGCAGCTGCATCATGGCAAGCACCACGCCGCCTATGTGACCAATTTGAACAAGGCGCTGGAAGCTTATGGCGACCTACAAAAAATGTCGGTGATGGAGTTGATGAAAAATTTATCGCAGTTGCCCGAAGCCGTGCGCGGGGCCGTGCGCAACAATGGCGGCGGTCATGCCAACCACAGCATGTTCTGGCAAATTATGGGGCCGGCGGCCGGCGGCGCGCCCACAGGCGCGGTGGCCGAGGCGATTGCGCGTGATTTTGGCAATGTTGACGCCTTCAAAACTCAGTTTAATGACGCGGGCCTGAAACAGTTTGGCAGCGGGTGGGTTTTTGTCACGGTGGGGCAGGGCGGCAAGCTGGCCATTGTGGCCAAGCCCAACCAAGATACACCGCTGATGGATAACGTGCCGGTGCTGATGGGTAACGATGTGTGGGAGCATGCCTATTATATCAGCTATCGCAACCGCCGGGCCGATTATTTGGCGGCGTGGTGGCATGTGGTGAACTGGGCCGAGGTGAATGCCCGCTATGCCAAAATTCTGGCTGGCGAGGCGATTGTTTAGTTTTTCATGAATAAGTGATAGCGATTATCTTTCAGAGTTTGTCATTCCGGCGCACGCCGGAATGACATGGTTGTTTGTCATAAGCGAGTGTTTCAAATTTTTCCTATGGTTTACCCTTGACCCATCATCTGGATGATTATCAGTTTGCGTTGCCCGAGCGGCTGATTGCCCATGCGCCCGCCACCCCGCGTGAGGCGGCCAGGTTGCTGCGTATTCATCAAGGGCAGCTGACTGACCACACGGTGGGTGATGTGCCCAGCCTTCTTTCAGACCATGATGTGCTGGTGTTTAACAACACCAAGGTTATTCCGGCGCGATTGTTTGGCATGCGCGGCGCGGCGCGCATTGAAATTTTGCTGCATCAACCGCAAAGCATTGAATCGTCGCCGGGGCTTTGGCGCTGTTTTGCCAAACCGGCCAAAAAACTTCGCGCGGGGGATGAGATTATTTTTGCGCCCCATTTTTCGGCCCATGTGGTGGATAAAGATGATGATGGGCAGGTTCAGCTGCAATTTACGGCACCTGAAAAGTTGTTTGATGATCTTCAGAAGCATGGCCACATGCCGCTGCCGCCCTATATCAAGCGGGCCGAGGCCGAGACGGATAAGCACGATTATCAAACCATTTATGCCCAGCACGAAGGCGCGGTGGCGGCCCCCACGGCGGGGCTGCATTTTACCCATAATTTGTTGGAAAAAATTCGCGACCGCGGCATTGAAACACATTTTATCACGCTGCACGTGGGGGCCGGAACATTTTTGCCCGTCAAGGTCAGGGATATTTCCCAGCATCGCATGCATGCCGAATGGGGGCAGATTACATCAGAAACCGCCGAGGCTTTAACGCAGGCGCGCGCGGCCGGCAAACGCGTGGTGGCGGTGGGCACCACCAGCCTGCGCTTGCTTGAAAGTGCCACGCATGATGGCGTGATCAAACCCTTTGTGGGCACCACCGATATTTTTATTCGCCCAGGCTATCGTTTTGGGTGTGTGCAGGCGCTGATCACCAATTTTCATTTGCCGGGGTCAACGCTGTTCATGCTGGTCTCGGCCCTGGCGGGGCTAGACACCATGAAACGGGCCTATGCCCACGCCATTGACCGCGGCTATCGTTTTTATTCCTATGGCGATGCTTGTCTGATAGAACCATAAGATGACTATTCGCTTTGAACTTTTGGCCGAATGTGCCGGTGCGCGCCGCGGGCGTGTGCACACGGCGCACGGCACCGTTGAAACACCCGCGTTTATGGCCACCGCCACGGCCGCCACGGTGAAGGCCATGCACTGGCGCGATGTGAAAGCCGTGGGGGCCGAGTTGGTGATTGCCAACACCTATCACTTGATGCTGCGTCCGGGGGCCGAGGTGGTGGCGAAGCTTGGCGGGCTTCATCAGTTTACAGGCTGGCAGGGCCCCATTTTGACCGATAGTGGCGGGTATCAGGTCATGTCGTTGTCGCAGCTGCGCAAGATTGACGAAAAGGGGGTCACGTTTCGCTCGCACCTCGATGGTTCGGCGCACGAGCTGACACCCGAACGCGCTGCCCACATTCAATATCAGCTCGATAGCAATATTTGCATGGTGTTGGATGAATGCACGCCTTATCCCGCCACCGAAGATCAGGCCGATCAATCGATGCAGCTTTCCATGCGCTGGGCCGAACGCGGCCGCAAGGCCTTTGTGCCGCGGCCAGGCTATGGCCAGTTTGGCATTGTGCAGGGGGGCATTTATCCGCGCCTGCGCCACCAATCGGCTGCGGCGCTGATCCGCATCGGCTTTGAGGGTTATGGCATTGGCGGGCTGGCGGTGGGCGAGCCGCAGGCCGAAATGTTTGGCATTCTGGCCGATATTACGCCGGCCCTGCCGCAGAACCAGCCACGCTATCTTATGGGCGTGGGCAAGCCCGATGATCTGGTCGGGGCCGTCGCCCGCGGGGTTGATATGTTTGATTGTGTCATGCCCACCCGTTCGGGCCGCACGGCGCAGGCCTTCACGCCGCGCGGCACCGTGAATATGCGCAACGCCCGCCATCAGCACGATCCGCGCCCCTTGCAGGATGATTGTGCATGCCCGGCCTGCGGCCATTCGCGCGCTTATTTGCACCATTTATTCAGGCAGGAAGAAATGCTGGGCCCCATGCTGTTGACGTGGCATAATGTGCATTACTATCAAACGTTGATGACACAGATGCGCCACGCGATTGAGACGCAAACATGGGCCGATTTTGCAACCCATTTTGATGAAACCCAAAAGCTGGGGGATATTCCCCTGCATGCTTAGGGTATTGATCATGATGGTGCTGTGGGCGTGGCCTATCTGGGCGGCCGAGGAGAAGGCAGAAAATTTTCAGGGTTACTATGCCTCGCTGCGGTACGATGAAGTGAATATGCGCAACGGCCCCGGCAAACGCTTTATGGTTGAATGGACCTATCACCGGCGCAGCCTGCCCGTGCGCGTGACGGCCGTGCACGAACAGTGGCGCCGCATCCGCGATTATGAAGGCACCGAGGGCTGGGTGCATCAGGCCATGTTAAGCTCTCAGCGCACGGTGCTGGTGATGCACAGGCGCCAAGCCTTGCGCTGGAAGCCTCATGATGATGCGCCGGTGGTGGCCTATGTGGCGCCGCTGGTGGTGGGTTTTTTGGATGAGTGCGATGTTGATTGGTGTCGGCTGAGTTTTGATGACACCCAAGGGTATATGCGCCAAAACCAGTTTTGGGGCGCTGATAAAGCCGAAAGTTTGGAATAAGAAAAAATCAGAACAGGCACAAAAAAAATCGCCCAGAGAAGGAGTTGAAAAACCACATCTCTGGGCGATTAAGTGTTTAGTTATCGAACTGGCTCACGTCCACCATGCCGGGCAGAACTTCAAGAGCGGTGGCTTCGCGGCCTTTGTTAGAGCTGCGAACGCGCGCGCGCACTTTTTGTCCTGGCTGAATGCTGGTCAGGCCGATATCGCGCAGCACGCTGACGTGCAAAAACACATCGCGGTCGCCATCATCGGCTTGCAGGAAGCCAAAACCTTTTTCGGGGCGGAACCACTTCACCGCGCCCGTAATTTCTGTTTCAGGCCCGCCGGATGACTCTTGGCGTTGTTGAAACTGAGGGCGACCCTGATAGCCACCCTGACGCGCAGGTGCAGCCCCCAGAACCTGGGTGATTTCCATCACCTGATTGCCGCGTTGACCGCGACCCAGCGTGACCATCAATTCCTGGCCTTCGTCCACCTTTTGCAGGCCGGCGCGATTAACGACCGACACATGCAAAAAGGCATCTTGTCCGCCATTTTCTGGCGCGACAAAACCAAACCCTTTGATGAGATTGAACCATTTGACTGTGACTTTTGCCTGTTCAACAGGACCATCACTTTGAGGGGCATAACCCTCATCCATACCCATACGTCCCACTACTACCACCTGCACTTAAAGTTAAACCGTTTACCCACTGTAAACCACGCACTTATACACGAAAGGGCAGGGGATAGCAAATGGTGTTTTAAGCTAAAAACTGGCCTGATGATACAGGCGCATGCGGCGTATGGGAG